>DATIBR010000104.1 GCA_035457425.1 Terriglobales bacterium | reverse complement strand
TTTCAGGATGAACGTTTCGATGACCGCCACCCAGATGGGCACGATGGCGACGATGAGCGCGGTCAGGCCGGAGGGCACGGTCTTCTCCGCCCACGCCACGCCGACGTTCCCGCCCACCAGCAGCAGCACGCCGATGATGGCGACGCGCCGGAAGTCGAGCGCCGAGAGCTTGATGGCGCGCCCGGAGACCAGGCACCACGCCAGCATGACCGCGCCGCCGATCAGGAAGCGCGTCGCGCCCATCATCGCCGGCGGGATGTGCTCCACCACGATGCGGATGGCGAGATACGTCGAGCCCCACAGCAGGTACACCAGCCCGAAGTTCAGGGCGATGAGGAACTGGTGTTTGCGTTCTTGCTCGGTCACAGGGCTCTCACAGGACTTACCGTATCAGACGGAGTCCGTGTGACCGAAGATGCAGTTTTTCGAGACTAGTTGCCGAAGCGGATGCGCACGCGCACGCCGACGCGCGCGTCGTCAATGTCGATGAGCGGGCCCACGCTGATGCGCCGCTGCGCGGGGGCGTCGTCGTCGAACGCACGCGCCAATGCCGGGACGCTGCCGGCCAGCGTCGCCACCAGCCGGTTGCGCTGGAAGGTCTTCAGCATCGGAAAGCTGCGCGCGGAGCTGCGCGGAGCCGCCGGCGGCTCGAAGCGGAATCGGCTCGGCGTCTGGAACGCGTGGAATTCGTCCGCGCGGAACGTCGTATTCGAGAACTCCGGCGCCTGCGCCGGCCCGGCCACCTGGTAGCGCCGCATCGCGTGCGGGGCGAAGTTCGGGATGTCCTGCGCGGCCGCCACGCCGCCCGCCAAAAGCACGAACATCATCAACACTTTGGAAGACTTCATACCGACGGCCTTCCTTCCCGACTCCGTGGCAGCGCCAACGATACCGTGGCGGGGCGGCGCGCGACAGATTCCGGCAGCCCCAGCCCGCCACCCGGAAGGACAAGCCCCTCCGCCGCGCCCGCCGGACATGTCCTGCGGGAAGGGGGTTACGCCGGCCGCGGCTCACATCTATAATGATGCTCAGGGTTTGCGATGACTGCTCCGCACATCTCGCCGCGTCACCTGATGGACGCCCGGCCGCGCTGCGCCATGCACGCGCTGCCCTCGCAGTCGCGCCCCAATCTCTTCGCCGGCGACTAGCCCCCGCCATCCTCCAGCAGCGTCCGCCACCGGCGGACACGTCTTCACGCGCGCACGCGCCCCAACTTTCCTGGAGAACAACCATGGCAAGCACCATGACCACGAATCCCGCCGGCCCCAAGCTCCGCACCAAGCTTCCCGGCCCGAACGCCAAGCGCATCATCGACGCCGACGACAAGTACATGTCGCCGTCGTACACCCGCAGCTACCCCTTGGTCGCCAAGCGCGGCCGCGGCGCCGTCATCGAAGACGTCGACGGCAACGAGTTCCTCGACTTCACCGCCGGCATCGCCGTCGTCTCTACCGGCCACTGCCATCCCGAGGTCGTCGCCGCCATCCAGAAGCAGGCCGCCGAGCTCATCCACATGTCCGGCACCGACTTCTACTACGAGAACATGCCGCAGCTCGCGGCGCGCCTCTCGCAGGTCGCTCCCATGCCCGGGCCGCACAAGATCTACTACGGCAATTCCGGCACCGAGGCGATGGAGTGCGCCATCAAGCTGGCCCGCTACCACACCAGGCGGCAGAACATCATCGCCTTCTACGGCGCGTTCCATGGCCGCACCATGGGCTCGCTCGCGCTCACGTCGTCGAAGGTCCAGCAGCGCCGCCGCTTCTTCCCGCTCATGCCCGGCGTGACCCACGTTCCCTTCCCGGACCTCTATCACCGGCCGGAAGGCGCCGACGCCCGGCAGTACGCGCTCGACTGCGCGCGCTTCATCGAAGAGACGCTGCTGAAGCGCACCCTCCCGCCGGAGGAAGTCGCGGCCATCGTGGTCGAGCCCTTTCAGGGTGAGGGCGGCTACCTGCCCGCGCCGCCGGAGTTCATGCAGGAACTGCGCGCCATCTGCGACCGCCATGGCATCCTGCTCGTCTGCGACGAAGTGCAGTCGGGCTGCGGCCGCACCGGCAAGTGGTGGGCGATCGAGCACACCGGCGTCGCGCCCGACATCATCACGGTCGCGAAGGGCATCGCCAGCGGCATGCCGCTCGGCGTCACCATCTCCAAGGCCGAGATCATGGACTGGGTCCCCGGCTCGCACGCTTCCACCTTCGGCGGCAACCCGGTCTGCATCGCCGCGGCGCTCGCGACCCTCGACGTCCTGGAGAAGTCGGCTATCAAGAACGCCGCCACCGTGGGCGACCACATCATGAAGCGCCTGCGCACCTGGCCGGAGAAGCATCCCATGGTCGGCGACGTCCGCGGCTACGGCCTGATGATCGGCGTCGAACTGGTGAAGGACAAGAAGACCAAGGAGCGCGCCCACGACGCGCGCGAGAAGGTCGTCGACCTCGCCTTCGAGCGCGGCGCGCTCTTCCTCGGCGCCGGCGAGAACACGCTGCGCATCGCGCCGCCGCTCATCCTGACCAAGGAACAGGCCGATGCCGGCCTCGACATCCTCGAGGAGTGCATCGGGCTCGTCGAAAAGAAGTGAACCCTTCCCGCGGATCGACGCGGATGAACGCGGATCAACAGAAATAATCCGCGTTCATCGGCGTTCATCCGCGGTATGTTTTGACAATGTCGGGACGCCTCACACGCCGCGCGTTGAAACTGCTGGATGCAGCGGCGGCTCGCCTGCTGCCCAACTCCCGGCGCGCGGCGCACCTCGTCACCGGCGGCAAGGGCGAGGAAGAGGTCTACTTCTACCTGCGGGAGCGCGGCTACGTGATGGTGGCCCGCAACTGGCGCTCGCCGCGCCGCAAGAGCGAGATCGACCTCATCGCCTGGGACGGCGATTGCCTCTGCTTCGTCGAGGTCAAGACCCGCGCCGAGAACACCCTTGTGCCCGCCGAGGTCGCGGTCGACGAAGCCAAGCGCGACGACCTGCGCCGCGTCGCCCGCGAGTACCTGAAGCGCGTCCCCGGCCGCCCCAACGTCCGCTTCGACCTCGCCACCGTCTACTACGGCCCTGAGTCCGGCTCTCCGAGCATCACCTTATTCAAGAACGCCTTCCCTCTGTCGTAGAATAAGGATTCGCGTCCCACATGCGTCCCAGCCTGCGCTGTCGACTCGCGAAGCATCGCACGATGCCATTCTCACGAGGGGTACTTCGCATTGCCTGAACTACGGAAAGATCCTGTCATCGGCCGCTGGGTCATCATCTCCACCGACCGCGCCAAGCGTCCCACCGACTTCGCCCGCGAACAGACCAAGATGAAGGGCGGCTTCTGCCCCTTCTGCTACGGCAACGAATCCAAGACGCCGCCGGAGATCATGGCCTACCGCCCCAAGCAGAACGGCGCACCCGATCCCATCCGCGACACGCCCGGCTGGAACCTGCGCGTCGTCCCCAACAAGTTCCCCGCGCTGATGATCGAGGGCGGGCTCAACCGCCAGGCCGAGGGCATGTTCGACAAGATGAACGGCGTCGGCGCCCACGAGGTCATCGTCGAGACCCCGGAACACAACTCCACCCTCGCGATGCTCACCGAGAAGCGCATCGAAGACGTGCTCTGGGCGTGGCGCGACCGTATCCTCGACCTCAAGCAGGACAAGCGCTTCAAGTACATCCTCATCTTCAAGAACCACGGCGAGGCCGCGGGCGCCTCGCTCGAGCACACCCACTGCCAGCTCATCGCCCTCCCCATCCTGCCGCGCCAGGTGGTCGAGGAGCTCGAGGGCGCCAAGCAGTACTACACCTTCAAGGAGCGCTGCATCTTCTGCGACATCATCCGGCAGGAGTCGGAATCGGGCGTGCGCATCGTGGGCGAGAACGAGGACTTCATCACGCTCGCGCCTTACGCCCCGCGCTTCCCGTTCGAGACCTGGATCATGCCCAAGCGGCACGAGTCGGCGTTCGAGAACTCCACCTCGCACCTCTACGAGAACCTGGCCAAGGCCCTCAAGAACCTGCTCGTCCGCCAGGACCGCGTGCTCGATTCGCCCGCCTACAACCTGGTGCTGCACAGCTCGCCCGTGCAGGATCCGAACAACGACTACTACCACTGGCACATCGAGGTCATGCCCAAGCTCACCAAGATGGCCGGCTTCGAGTGGGGCACCGGGTTCTACATCAACCCCACCCCGCCCGAGGAAGCTGCCAAGTTCCTGCGCGAGGCCAATATCGAGGCCCCCGCGCCCGAGAAGCCCCAGCCCGTGGCGGTGTGAGGGGCAGCGATTAGCGGTTAGCGATTAGCGAAAACAAAAGGGCCTGGCGTACGCCAGGCCCTTTGCCTTGCAGTGGCTAATCGCTAATAGCTAATTGCTGTCCCCTAGTCCACTACTCTGCGTCCGCTGACCAGGTTGAAGACCAGCGCGATGATCGCCAGGACCAGCAGGATATGCAGCCAGCCACCCAGCGTGTAGCTCCCGATCATGCCGAAAAGCCACAGCAGGAAGAGGATGATAGTGATCGTCCAAAGCATAGTAGAGACCTCCGTCTCCGAAGCAGCGTCAGGGAACAGAAGTACTAAGTGAGAAGGGTTAGGCGCGGCCGGAGGTTGTCAGAAAATGGCGCGGGGAGAAGCAGAGTACCTGAAGGTAAGTAGAATCCCGGGTTACTGGCTGTCCTGCCACTCCTCGTACCACGCCATCTGGATGGCTTCGAGCTTCCCCTCGTTGCTCATCTTCGGGTCCGCGGTGAACCCGGGCAGCTCCGTGACGTAGCGGTGCAGGTCGGTGAAGCGCACCGTCAGCGGGTCGAGGGTGGGGAACTTCTCGTGCAAGAGAATGCCGATGTCTTCCGCGTCTTCCCAGGCAAGTTCAGTCGCCATTCTGCATTCTCCTGATTGTTGACTGGTTCACTGGTTCATTGACCCATTCTGTTTCGCACCGCCAGCTTCGGTTTTCAATCAACCAGTGAACCAGTCAACAAGTCGACAATGGTTCACTCGTGCTCCTTGGCCCAGTTCTTGTTCCAGTCGGGGATCTCGACCACCACGTCCTTCTCGCCGTTCGGCACCGTCTGGCAGCCAAGCCGCGACTTCGGCGTGATGCCGGGCGCCATGTCGAGTTCGTCGAGCTCGGCGTCGGTGGCTTCGTTGCAGGTGTCGAGGCCTTCGCGAAAGATCACGTGGCAGGTGGAGCACGCGCACACGCCGCCGCAGGCGTGGTCGAGCCCGATGCCGTGGCCCTCGGAGATGTCGAGGATCGACCCCGGCAGCCCGTGGTCGCCGTACGGCACCTTCGCCGGGTCCACTTCGATCTCGCGCTTCTTCTCTCCGGTGATGAAGGTGACCTTGTACTTCTTCGTCGCCGGCGTGATCTTCGGCTCTTCGATGTATGGGTTCTTCCCGACCGCCATCTATCCCTTCTTTCCCGCTTCGGTGATCTCCGCCGGCGCGAACGGATGCGGCGCGCTCGGCCCCTCGCCCAGCTCCGTCTTGTCCATCTCTTTGCCCTTGAGCGCCGACTCCAGCGCCGTATCCATCATCAGCTCGGCCAGCGGCGTGGTCGCCACGTTCAGCGCCTCGATGCCGTCGCGAATGGCGCGGTAGTCCGAACCCTTCTGCACTTCGCGCAGCGCGGCTTCCAGCTTCGCGATCTTCTTCTTGTCGTCGCTGGTGATCTTGCCCCACCCCGCGCTCTGCTTCCCTTTTTCGAGCGCGTGGAGGATGTTGTCGGCCTCCACGCGCGCCTCGATCACCTGGCGCTGCCGGAAATCTTCCTCGGCGTTGTCGAACGAGTCGAGGATCATGGTCTCGACCTGCTCGTCGGTCAGCCCGTAGGTCGGCTTCACCTCGATCTCGGCTTCCTTGCCGCTACGCTGCTCGCGCGCCGAGACGTGCAGGATGCCGTTCGCGTCGATCAGGAACTTCACCTCGATGCGCGGCAGCCCCGCCGCCATCGGCGGGATGCCCTTCAGGTCGAACCGCGCCAGCGACCGGTTGTCCTTGGCCAGCTCGCGCTCGCCCTGCAGCACGTGGATGGCGACGTTCGTCTGCCCTTCCACTCCGGTCGTGAAGTGCTCCACCGCCGACGCCGGGATGGTCGAGTTGCGATGGATGATCTTCGCCACCACGCCGCCCAGCGCCTCGATGCCCAGCGACAACGGCGTCACGTCGAGCAGCAGCATGTCCTTCGTCGTCGCCGACCCGCCCGCCAGGATGTTCGCCTGCACCGCCGCGCCCAGCGCGACCACTTCGTCCGGATTCAGCTCGCTGTGCGGCTCGCGCCCGAACAGCTTCTTCACCAGCTCGCGCACCCGCGGGATGCGCGTCGATCCGCCCACCAGCACCGCCTCGTCGATCTGTCCCGGCTGGAGGTTCGCGTCCTTCAGCGCCTGCTTCGACGGCCCGATCGTCCGCTCGACGATGGGCGCGATCAGGTCCTCGAACTGCCCGCGCAGGATCTCGCGCGAATATCGTGTGGCGGGCGACTCGCCCGCCGGAAGCGTGACGTCGATCAGCGCCTTCGCCTGCGAGCTGAGCGTGATCTTGGCTTCGATGACCGCCTTGCGGATCGCCGCGATGGCCTCCGCGTTGCGTCGCACATCCACGCGCAGGTCGCCCGAGATGTCGTCGACCGCGATGGCGATGAGCAGGTTGTCGATGTCGTCGCCGCCCAGGTGTGTGTCGCCGTTGGTCGCGACCACTTCGAAGATGCCCTCGTGCAGCCGCAAGAGCGAGATGTCGAACGTCCCGCCCCCCAGGTCGTAGACCGCGATCGTGCCTTCCTTCTTCTTGTCGAGCCCGTAGGCGAGCGACGCCGCCGTCGGCTCGTTCACCAGCCGCAGCACCTCGAGCCCCGCGATGCGGCCGGCGTCCTTGGTCGCCTGGCGCTGTGCGTCGTTGAAATACGCCGGCACGGTGATGACCGCTTTCGTCACCGGCGCGCCGAAGTAGCGTTCCGCGTTGCGCTTGAGCTGCCGCAGGATGAATGCGGAGATCTCCGGCGGCGTGAATTCCTTGTCGCCCAGCTTGATGCGCAGCACCTCGCCGGTCTTCAGGTCGTCCGCCAGCCGGAACGGGAAGAGCTTCAGTTCGTCGCGCACGTCGTCGATGCCGCGCCCCATCAGCCGCTTCACCGAGTAGATCGCCCGCTCCGGCGTCTCGATCAGGTAGCGCCGCGCGCGGTTGCCCACCACGATCTCGCCGCGCTCGTCGAGCGCCACCACCGACGGCACCAGGTTCTGCCCGTCCTCGCCCGGGATCACCACCGGCCGGTCGCCTTCCATGTAGGCGACCAGGCTGTTGGTCGTGCCGAGATCTATTCCGACAATGCGTTCTTCTGCCATTCGTTATTGCCGATTGCCGATTTCCAATTGCCGATTGGTCCAGATTGGCAATCGGCAATTGGCAATTGGCAATCAGTCCTCCAACGCTTCGTTCACATCTCTGACTAGGTTCCGGATGTAGCTCCGCCGGTTCAGCAAGTCCACCATCTTCTGCTTCACCTCGTCGCGCTTCGCCTTGTCTTCCCGGTCGGCGGCGTCCCATTCCCGCCAGTACCCGGCTAGCTCGCGCTCCAGTTCGCCCAGCATCGCGTCGAATTTCTCCTTGTGCTCGCGAAGTTCCAGCGCCAGCTGCACGTTGCCGGCGCCGCTCTTCTTCGCCATCCGCACTTCCTCGAGCTGCATGTTCAGCTCGAAGACCTCTTCCAGCAGCTCCGGCGGCACCACCTGCTTCTTCTCCGTGCCCGCCGCCTTCGCTTCCTGCGTCGCCGCGCTCGACTGCTCCTCCAGCTTCATGCCCTCGAGCTCGAGCAGGTACTTCGTCCGCTCGATGGGATCGCGCAAAGTCCGGTAGGCGTCGTTGAGCCGCGCGCTCTTCTCCAGGCTCCACTGCCGCTCCTGGTCGCTGACGCTGGCGTACTTGTCGGGATGCAGCTGCCGGCTCAGCTTGTAGAAGTCGCGCTCCAGTTCCTTGACGTTCAGGTCGAGCTTGCGTGAGAGGCCGAAGAAGCGGAAGTAGTCCACCGGCTCGGCGGGCTGCACCTTGCCGCACGATTCGCAGAAGTGCGCCTCGACCTGATTCTTGCACGACCAGCAGCCGTGCCGCAGGCCATGACTCTTCGGGTTGGTCGCTTCCGTCGCCATCACTTTTCCGGGGTTGCCGCCGGCGACTCGCCGGCGCGCGCCGTCCGCTGCAAGGGGCGATTTACGAGAAGGACGAGCCGCAGCCGCACGACTTCTGCGCGTGCGGATTGTTGAACACGAAACCCTGTCGCATGAGCGTCTCTTCGTAATCCAGCGTCATGCCGCTGAGGTACAGAAAACTCTTGGGGTCGACGAACACGCGCACACCCTCGAACTCGAACACCTTGTCCCGCTCGCGCGCCTGCGTGTCGAACCGGATGTTGTACGAGAGGCCCGAGCAGCCGCCGCCCTGCACGCCCAGGCGCAGCCCGCCCTGCTTCGCGTCCACGCCTTCCTTCGCCATCGCCGCCCGGATGCGCTTCAGCGCTTTCTCCGTCACGTGGACCGGCTGCGGCGCCCCCGGCGCGGAACTCTCCGTGGTCTCCGGCTTCGCCGGACCGCCGATGCTCACGAGTTCTTTCGTCTCTGCCATGACTTTTCGCGGCCGGCGCCGGCGACTCCTACTTCACCTGCGCCGTCTGGACCGGCCTCTCCGCGCCCTGCTTCTTCTTCCAGTCGCCGATGGCGGCGCGGATCGCGTCCTCCGCCAGCACCGAGCAGTGGATCTTCACCGGCGGCAGCGCCAGCTCCTTCACGATGTCGGTGTTCTTGATCTCGAGCGCCTCGTCGATGGTCTTGCCCTTCACCCACTCGGTCGCGAGCGACGAGCTGGCGATGGCCGACCCGCACCCGAACGTCTTGAACTTCGCGTCTTCGATCACGTTGGTCGCCGGGTTCACCTTGATCTGCAGCTTCATCACGTCGCCGCACTCCGGCGCGCCCACCATGCCCGTGCCCACCTCGGGCGCGTTCTTGTCCATCGACCCCACGTTCCGCGGGTTCGTGTAGTGGTCCAGGACCTTGTCGCTGTATGCCATCTCGTGTGTCCCCTTTTCCTAAACGTTTTGATGTCCACCGCTCGCGCTTTGACTCACGTCTTAGTGCGTCGGGACCTGCCAGTTCACCTTGCTGATGTCGATGCCTTCCTTGGCCATCTCGTAGAGCGGCGAGAGCTCGCGCAGCTTCTTCACCACGTCCACCACCTTGGCGGCGACGTAGTCCACTTCCGCCTCGGTGTTGAAGCGGCCCAGCCCGAAGCGGATGGAGCTGTGCGCCAGGTCGTCGCCCGCGCCCAGCGCCTTGAGCACGTACGAGGGTTCCAGCGTCGCCGAAGTGCACGCCGACCCGCTCGAGACTGCCACGTCGTTGATCCCCATCAGCAGCGACTCGCCTTCCACGTACGCGAAGCTGATGTTCAGGTTGCCGGGCAGGCGGTGCTCCTGCGAGCCGTTGACGTAGACCTCGTCGAGCTCCGCCATGATCTTGTCGCGCAGCCGGTTGCGCAGGCCCGCGATCTTGCAGCTCTCCTGCGGCATGTCTTTCATCGCGATCTCGCACGCCGCGCCCAGGCCCACGATCCCCGGCACGTTCAGCGTGCCGGAGCGCATGCCGCGCTCGTGCCCGCCGCCGTCCAGGATCGCCGTCAGCTGCACGCGCGGGTTGCGGCGCCGCACGTAGAGCGCGCCCACGCCCTTCGGGCCGTACATCTTGTGCGCCGAGATCGACATGAGGTCGATGTTCTGCCGGTTCACGTCCACCGGCACCTTGCCCACCGCCTGCGTCGCGTCGCTGTGGAAGAACACGCCGCGCTCGCGGCAGAGCTTGCCGATCTCTTCCACCGGCTGGAGCACCCCGATCTCGTTGTTCGCGAACATGATCGACACCAGGATGGTCTTGTCGTCGATCGCGCGCTTCAGGTCCTCGAGGTCGATGCGCCCATCCTGCTGCACCGGCAGGTACGTGACGCGGAAGCCTTCCTTCTCCAGCCGCTTGCAGGTGTCGAGCACCGCCTTGTGCTCGGTGACCGCGGTGATGATGTGGTTGCCCTTCTCGCGGTACATGTACGCCACGCCCTTGATCGCGAGGTTGTCGCTCTCGGTCGCGCCCGAGGTGAACACGATCTCCTTCGACGTCGCCCCGATCAGCTTCGCGATCTGCTCGCGCGCCGTCTCCACGCCCTGCTCCGCCTCCCACCCGAACGGATGGTTCCGGCTCGCGGCGTTGCCGAAGCGGTTCGTCAGGTACGGCATCATCGCTTCCAGCACCCGCGGGTCGAGCGGCGTGGTCGCGTGGTTGTCCATGTAGATGGGCAGCTTCACGCCCTCCGGGGTCGTGGTCTGCGTGATCACTTTGGTGCTCATCGGTCCTGTTCTCCTAAACTTTCTCGAAACTCTTCTGCTCGAGCGCCACCAGCGCGCTGGCCGGGTCGTTCGCGCTCATGTCCCACAGCGTCAGCTTGCTCAGAACCTCTTCGATCGATTCGTTGACCTTGCGCAGCGGCTCGCGCACCGTGCACGTCGGCGTCTGGTCGCACGCGCCCTTGAAGCACGACGTGATGAACAGCGGCCCGTCGATCGCCTTGATCACGTCGAACGCCGAGATCGTCCGCGAGTCCCGCGCCAGCGCGTACCCCCCGTTCGTCCCGTGCTGCGACGCCAGCAGTTTGGCCTTCACCAGCCGCTGCAGGATCTTCGCCAGCAGCTGCGGCGGGATGCCGTACGCCTCCGCGATCTCCTTCGCGCTCGCCGACGCACCGCCGTGCTCCGCCAGGTGCTTCATCGCGATGAGCCCGTAGTCCGCTTTTTTCGTCAGCTTCAGCATGACTGCACAGACGGCCTCCACCTGGAAAGCCGACTAATTTGGTCGTATATGATTTTAGATGCCGGCAGCGGAAATAAGCAACCCCATGCAGCGAACGGAGGAAATCCGCACCTGAACGGTAACCCTTTGTGTGTGAGCAGGTTACCGGATACGACCGTTTCGGTCGTATTTTTCTGTGAGCCGCCCTTAGTCCGCACGCTCTCCGGCTTAAGGCTTACGCTCGATTGCGCTCTCCCTGGGACCCGCTAATCTCGTCTCGTGCCCCCCACTTATCTGCGGATTCTTGTGACCGCTTCGGTTGCGGCCTCGCTGGCGCTGCCGTTCGCGCACGCGGCCAGCGCGGCAGCGCCCGCCGCCGGTCCCGCCGCCGCGGATGTCCGCACCGCGCCGCGCCCCGCGCCGCGCACCACGCCGACGTATCTCATCGAAGCCGGCCTGGAGGGCGAAGTCTTCCCCGCGTTCGCGAACTACGCGTCGTTGCAGCGGCCCGACGAGCGCCGCTGGGGCACCATCGCCGTCACCATCACCAACTCCACCGACGCGCCCCTGCGCAACCGCCTGACCGTCAAAGTCCCGGGCTGGAGCGATGAAGAGATCCAGCTCGCCGAGATGCCTGCCGGCGACCGCCGCACCTACCTCTTCGCCCCTACCTTCCTGCCACGCTTCTACCAGAACCACGAGATCGCCGCCGCCACCGCGCTCGTCACCGTCACCGACATGGCCGGCCGCCAGCTCTTCACCGGCACCCAGGCCGTGCGCCTCCGCGCCGTCACCGACATGTTCTGGGGCACCGATTTCAAGTACGCGCCCTTTATCGCCTCCTGGGTCACTCCCCACGATCCCGAGGTCGAGCGGATCCTGGCCCGCGCGAAGGACTACATGCCCGGCAAGCGCCTGCCGGGCTACGAGCGCCGCAAGCCGGCCGCCGCGCAGGAGCGCTCCACCTTCCTGCAGGCGCGCGCCATCTACCTCGCGCTGCAGAGCTCCGGCCTGTCCTACGTGAAAAGCTCGATGACCTTCGGCGGCAACGCCGGCTGGAGCGAGCGCGTCCGCACCCCGCGCCTGGCTCTCTCCCAGCGCTCCGCCAACTGCATCGACGCCGCCGTCATGTACGCCTCCCTGTTCGAGAACCTCGACATGGAGCCCGTCGTGGTCGTTGTCCCCGGCCACGCCTATGTCGGCGTCCGCACCGCCCCCGGCTCCAACCGCTACCTCTATATCGAGACCGCACAGACCGCCCGCATCGGCTTCGAAGCCGCCCTGGCCGCCGCCGAGCGCGGCATCGCGCGCTACCCGCTCTCGCAGATCCGGGTCATCAAGATCCACGACGCCCGCGAGGCGGGCATCTTCCCCCTCCCCCTGCCCTAAATCCACGCTGAACCACCGCTCACGCAACTCAGCCCGGTCCCCTGACATCCTTAGTCTGGACCACGGGGTGATTTTTCTCCCTGGGACGCTTGACACGCGTCCCGCCGGGGCTAAAATACCCGCAATTTCCGGTCGTTGATCCGGATATGCACCAGCTGCAACCTCACCTACCCGCGAGCTCCACCCGCAAAGACACCCCTATGGATAAGCCCTGCGCCCACGCGCGCGTGCAGATCGTGGCTCGTCAAGAGGACTCCGAGTTCGTCGAGTGCCTCGAGTGCCGCGAGATCTTCGAAGCCAGCGAGTTCAAGGACATGGCCATCGAAGAGACTGCCGCTGACACCGACGCCTGATCGAACCCGCTCACGCTCACGCCCTCCTGCGACGCCGCTTGAGGTGTCGCTCGATTGTCGGCTGGCTCACTGGCTCATTAGCCCATTTCGGCCCGTCGGTCGCTTTTCCAATGAACCCGTGAACAATGGTTGCGCCCTGCCCGCCTGTTTGTTAACGTGCTCTCTCCCCTAGTCATCCGCTCCCCCCAAGGAGCTTTATGTCCCGGGTTGCACTCGTGGTCGACGACTCCATGCTGATACGGCACACCGTGTGCCGCTTCCTCGAGGAGCGCGGCTTTACCGTCGAATCTGCGACCAACGGCGTGCAGGCGCTCGAGCTCATGAGCGACCTCTCGCCCGACATCATCATCACCGACATGCAGATGCCCAAGATGGACGGCACCGAGCTCATCAGCCGCCTCAAGGAGAACCCCGAGACCGCCAACATCCCCATCGTCATCCTCGCCGGCAAGGCCACTGGCGCCGACAGCGCCCACGAAGCCCGCGCCGACTACATCATCTTCAAGGACATCGATATCGAGACCCAGCTCCAGAAGGCGCTGGTTTCCGCCCTCGGCGACCCCGCCGTCGCCGGCTTCTGACTTTTTCCTACATCCCTCGCCCGCCACGGCGGGCGAGGGAGCCCTATCGCCGGAATGCTCCTCCGTGAGTGTCATGCTGAGGAGCCCGCCGCGGCGGCCGACGAAGCATCTCAATGAACGAAAATGCCTGCTGAGTCCTCAGCAGGCATTCGTCTTGGAGTAGGGATCCCTCGCCCGCCGCGGCGGGCTCGGGATGTTTCTACAAACCCATTGGAGTAACCCAACCTACTTCAGCTTCGTCACCGTCACGGACAGCTCGAACTTCTTCTTGCTGCCGAGGTCGTCGCCCGACGCCAGCACCGTGGACTTCCCTAGCGTGACCACCGCCGGCGTGGCGTACTCGACGGTCCGTAGCGTCGGCGCTCCTCCATTCGCTGCTCCCGCCTGCTCAGCGACTCCCGAGATCTCGAACTTGGTCGAGAGCCATACCGTGTTGTCTTCCCGCGAGCGCACCCTGGCGTTCAGGTGCAATCCCACGTCGATATATTGCAT
>DATIBR010000103.1 GCA_035457425.1 Terriglobales bacterium | reverse complement strand
CCAAGAATGGCGAGGGCGTGGACCGGCAGCCGACGACGGTCGACCTGATAAAATCAAGGATTCACCCGTGCCTCGCAGCATCGTCAAGCGCAGTCTGGCCAAGGAACAGGATCTCCAGCGGTTACCGCCTCCGAAGCGGCCGCCGAAGCACACGGCGCGGCGCATCGGGATCCATACCTCGACCGCGGGCGGCGTGGAGACGGCGGCGGAGCGGGCGTACCGGTTGGGCTGCAACGCGTTCCAGGTGTTCTCGTCGAGCCCGCGGCAGTGGAAGCCGTACGGCCTGGCGGCGGCGCAGTGCGAGACGATGTCGCGCCTGCGCGAGCAGTACGGCCTGAAGCCGCTGGTGATCCACTCGAACTACCTGATCAACCTGGCGGGGACGACGGCCGAGTTCCACATGAAGTCGGTGGAGGCGTTCCGCGGCGAGGTCGAGCGGGCGCTGGCGCTGTGCGCGGAGTACCTGGTGCTACATCCGGGCTCGTTCCGCGGCGGCAGCCGGGACGAAGGTTTGAAGCGCGTGGCGGCGTCGATCGCCGCGGCGTGCAGCGGGTTGGACCTGGCCGGCAAGGGCCTGGCCATCCTGGTGGAGAACACCGCGGGCGCGGAGTACTCGCTGGGCGGCTCGTTCGAGCAGGTGGCGGAGCTGCTGCACTACCTGCGCGGCGTGGTGCCGGTGGCGGCGTGCATCGACACCTGCCACGTGCACGTGAGCGGATACGACATCGTGTCGCCGGAAGGTTACGAAGAGACGTTGCGGCAGCTGGATGCGACGGTCGGGCTCGCGAACGTGCCGGTATGGCATTGCAACGACGCGAAGAAGCCGCGCGGCTCGAAGCTCGACCGGCACGAGCACATCGGGCAGGGAACCATCGGCCTCGGGACGTTTCGCCGGCTGCTGAACGACCCGCGAACGGCGCACGCGGCGTTCATCGCCGAGACGCCGATCGACCGCCCGGGCGATGATCGGCGGAACGTGGAAGCGCTGAAGAGATTGGTTGTGAGAGACGAAAAGCAGACCACGAAGGACACGAAGGTCGCACGAGGGACCTCATGAGAATCTTGGTGAGACCTTCGTGTGCTTCGTGGCTCGCTTGTGATCGTTGATGGCTGACGAGAAAACAACCCGCGAAGAGCTGCTGCGCTACGAGCCGCAGAAGATCGAGGAGAAGTGGTACGCCCGCTTCGAAGCCGATCCCAAGCTCTACGCCGCGGAGCCCTCGGACTCGAAGCGCAAGAAGTACTACGTGCTCGAGATGCTGCCGTATCCCTCGGGCGCGCTGCACATGGGGCACGTGCGCAACTACTCCATCGGCGACGCGCTCGCGCGCCACATGTGGATGCGCGGCTACAACGTGCTGCACCCGATGGGCTGGGACGCCTTCGGGCTGCCCGCCGAGAACGCCGCCATCAAGGCCAAGGTCCACCCCAAGAAGTGGACGCTCGGGAACATCGCGCACATGAAGGCGCAGATGAAGCGCCTCGGCTACGCCTACGACTGGGCGAAAGAGGTCACGACCTGCCTGCCGGAGTACTACCGCTGGAACCAGTGGTTCTTCCTGAAGATGTACGAGCGCGGGCTCGCCTACCGGAAGAAGTCGCGGGTGAACTGGTGTCCGGAGTGCGCCACCGTGCTGGCGAACGAGCAGGTGGTCGGGGGTTGCTGCTGGCGGCACGAGACCACGCCGGTCGAGCAGCGCGAGCTGGAGCAGTGGTTCCTGCGCACCACCAACTACGCGCAGGAGCTGCTCGAGGGCATCGAGAAGCTCGAGGGCTGGCCGGAGAAGGTCCGGACCATGCAGCGCAACTGGATCGGGCGCAGCGAGGGGGCGTACGTCGACTTCAAGCTCGAGAAGCCGGCCAAGAGCGGCGACAAGATCACCGTCTTTACCACGCGCATCGACACCATCTACGGCGCGACCTCCATCCAGCTCGCGCCCGAGCACCCGCTTGTGATGGATCTGGTCGGCAACGACCCCGATCTGGCCGAGAAGGTCGAAGAGATGGTGCTCGCCCAGCGCCAGGCGAAGGAGGCCGGCGAGCTCGGGGAAGGCGAGAAGAAGGGCCTGTTCACCGGACGCTACGCAGTCAACCCGTTCCACAACGAGAAGATCCCCATCTGGGTGGCGAACTACGTCCTGATGGACTACGGCACCGGCGCGATCATGAGCGTGCCGGCGCACGACGAGCGCGACTACGAGTTCGCGAAGAAGTACGATCTCGAGATCCGCATCGTCATCCTGCCGCGGCGCACCGGCGAAGTCCCCGGCGCCGACGAAGGCGACACCAACCTGCTGCCCTACACCGGCGAAGATTCGCTGCTCATCAACTCCGGGGACTTCAGCGAGCTCTCCTGCCGCGAAGCGCAGCAGAAGATGGGCGAGCACGCCGAGCAGAAGGGCTTCGGCAAGCGCGCGGTCATGTTCCGGCTCAAGGACTGGGGCATCTCGCGCCAGCGCTACTGGGGCACGCCCATCCCGATGCTTTACTGCCCGAAGTGCGGCATCGTGCCCGTGCCGGAGAAGGACCTGCCGGTCGAGCTGCCCGACGACGTCGAGATCACGCTGCAGGGCGGCTCGCCGCTCGCGCGGCACGAGAAGTGGGTGACCGCGAAGTGTCCGAAGTGCGGCGGCCACGCTCGCCGCGAGACCGACACCATGGACACCTTCGTCGATTCGTCCTGGTACTTCTACCGCTACACCGACCCCAAGCTCTCGGACCGCGCGCTCGACACCGCGACCATCGGCTACTGGTTCCCCATCGACCAGTACATCGGCGGGGTGGAGCACGCCATCCTGCACCTCATCTACTCGCGCTTCTGGACGAAGGTGATGCGCGACCTGGGCATGGTGAAGAACGACGAGCCGGCGGCGCGCCTGTTCACGCAGGGCATGGTGATCAAGGGCGGAGCGAAGATGTCGAAGTCGCTCGGCAACGTCGTGTCGCCCGACGACATGATCGCGAAGTACGGCGCCGACGCCACGCGGCTCTACACGCTGTTCGCCGCGCCGCCCGACCGCGACCTCGACTGGCAGGACATGGGCGTCGAAGGCATCAGCCGCTTCCTCTCGCGCGTGTACCGCTTCGTGATGAAGCACGCCCGCGCCGGCGAGTCGCCGGCGCCTACAAAAGAGTCAGGACCCGAGGCCCGCACTCTCCAGCGCAAGCTGCACCAGACCATCCGGCGCGTCTCCGACGACTTTGCCTCGCGCTGGCACTTCAACACCTCCATCGCCGCCATCATGGAGCTGGTGAACGAGCTCTACGGCGCGGAGGAGGCCATCGCTTCCGGCCGGGTCCCGGCGCAGCTTGTTCGCGAGATCGACCGCGACCTTGTGCTGCTGCTCGCGCCGATGGCGCCCTACCTGGCGCACGAGCTCTGGGAAGCGATGGGCGAGCAGGGCAGCCTGCTGCACGACAACTGGCCGCAGTACGACCCCGCGCTCGCCAGGGAAGACGAGATCGAGATCGTAGTGCAGGTGAACGGCAAGGTGCGCACGCGCCTCACGGTCCCGGCGGATGCCGCCGAGGACCACGTCCGCGAGCGCGCGCTCGCCGACGAGAAGGTCCGCGCCTCGCTCGACGGCAAGCAGGTCGTGAAGACCATCGTCGTGCCGGGCAAGCTGGTGAATGTGGTCGTGAAGTAGCCGTTCGTCTAGGAACATCCCGAGCGAAGCGAGGGAGCCCTACCTCACGATAGTCCATCGTTTGGGTAGGGATTCCTCGGCCTGCGGCCTCGGAATGTTTCTCAACAGGCCGTTTGGACCAGTGATATATCCTGCCGTTGTGAGCAACGAATCGCCGATCCGCTACGGCTTCCGGACCATCTGGCGCGAGCCCTCGCTCGCCCTGGCGGAGATCGCGTGGCGCTGGTCGTGGGGGGCGGCGACGCTGCTGTTCGCCTGGTTCGCCGGGCACGAGTTCCTGCGCTCGCTGACCGTCTCGCATCGCGACGAGTGGCAGCTCCAGTCCGGCAGTCCGCAGCTGATTGCCGACGCCATCATGCACATCTTCCAGGGAAGCGGGCCGACGGTGCTGCGCCTGTTCCTCATCGTCGCGCCGGCCTCGGTGCTGCTGTGGGTGATCGCCGCAACGCTGGGGCGGACGGTGACGCTGCGGTCGCTCGTCGCCGGCGACGCGCGGTTCACGGGCCGGAGCCTGAGCCTGCACCTCTGGCGCGCCGTCATCGGCGCGCTCTCGTTCGGCGGCACCGTGCTCTCGTTCCTGGCCGCCGCGCTGTTGATGGCGCGCACCGAGCCGCCGCAGCCGCTCGTGTTCATGGCGGTGTTCTTCCCGCTGACGCTGCTGTTCACCTTCGTGCGCTCGCGCATCAACTGGCTGCTGCTGCTGGGCAACATCTACGCCGCGCGCGGCATGAAGGCGGGCGAAGGCTTCGGGCAAGCGACGGTCGTCTTTCGGCGGCGCTCCGGCGAGTTCATGGGCGTGGGCGGAGTGGCCGGCGCGCTGCGCATCGTGCTCATCGGGGTGGTGACGTTCCTCGACCTGGCGCTCGTCCCGTTCGCCGGGGAAGCCTCGAGCTGGCTGCTTTGGGCCCTGTTCGCCGTCATCACGCTCGCGTACTTCGCCGTCTCCGACTGGCTGTACATGGTGAAGCTGGCGGCGTACGCGCGCATCATCGAAGAAGACGCGCGGCCGGCCGAAGCTCCCGCCGCGGTCGCGGCGGCGCCGCGCATCCCGCCGGCGCCGGTCGCGCCCATCCCGAGCGTCCCTGCGCGCTAGCTTTCTCCTTTACACTGACGGGTGGCTTTGAGAAGCTAGTCCATGGACGCCCAATCCATCGTCATCCTCGACTTCGGCGCGCAATACAGCCAGCTGATCGCGCGCCGCGTCCGCGAACAGAAGGTCCACTCCGTCGTCCTCCCGTGTGATTCCAAGCTGGAGGAGATCCAGGCGTACCGGCCGATCGGCATCATCCTCTCGGGCGGGCCGAGCTCCGTGTACGACCAGGACGCGCCCGAGATGGACGAGCGCGTGCTCGCGCTCGGCGTTCCCATCCTCGGCATCTGTTACGGGCTGCAGGTCATCGCGCACAAGCTGGGCGGCAAGGTGGTGCCGGCGGCCAAGCGCGAGTACGGCCACGCGGACGTCGAGATCCTGAACGGCTGCGCGCTCTTCGCCGGGCTGCCCCGCGCGATGAGCGTGTGGATGTCGCACGGCGACGAAGCCCGCGAGCTGCCCGCCGGCTTCAGCCTGGTGGCAAGAACGGCCAGCGCCGTCGCCGCCATCGAGAACCCGGCGAAGAAGATCTACGCCGTGCAGTTCCACCCCGAGGTACACCACACCAAGCTGGGCACCGAGGTGCTGCGCAACTTCGTTTTCAACATCTGCGGAGCGCGCGGCGACTGGACGCCCGAGCACTTCATCCAGTCGACCGTGGAGCAGGTGCGCAAGCAGGTGGGCGAGAAGGGAAGAGCCATCTGCGCGCTCTCCGGCGGCGTGGACTCCTCGGTCGCGGCGGTGCTGGTCCACAAAGCCATCGGCGAGCGGCTGACGTGCGTCTTCGTGAACAACGGCGTGCTGCGCAAGGACGAGTTCCGCAAGGTCCAGCAGAACCTGCGCGACAAGCTCGGCCTGAACCTCATCGCCGTCGACGCCAGCGCGCGCTTCCTGGCGAAGCTCGCCGGCGTCACCGAGCCGGAGAAGAAGCGCAAGCTCATCGGCAACGAGTTCATCGCGGTGTTCGACGACGCGGTCGAGCACCTGCTGCGTGGCGACCTGCCGCGCAATGCCACGGTCTCCGCGAACGAGAAGGGCCTGGAGGTCCGGGAAACCGGAAACGGGAAACGGGAAACGGGTTCGATCGACTGGCTCGTCCAGGGCACGCTTTACCCGGATGTGATCGAGTCACGCTCGGTGCGCGGACCATCGCAGACCATCAAGACGCACCACAACGTTGGCGGCCTGCCGGAGAAGATGAAGCTCAGGCTCATCGAGCCCTTAAAGGATTTGTTCAAGGATGAGGTCCGAAAGATAGGCAAGGACTTGGGCATGCCCGACGACATTCTGCAGCGCCAGCCGTTCCCCGGGCCCGGCTTGGCGGTGCGTGTGCTGGGCGAGGTCACCGCCGAGCGCGTCGCCATGCTGCAGGAAGCCGACGACATCGTCGTCAGCGAGATCAAGCAGGCCGGTTTCTACACCAAAGTGTGGCAATCGTTCGCCGTGCTGCTGCCGGTGATGACCGTCGGCGTGATGGGCGACATGCGGACCTACGCTTACACCTGCGCCATCCGCTGTGTGCACTCGGAAGACGGCATGACCGCCGACGTCACCGAGCTGCCGTGGGACCTGCTGAAGCGCATCTCGACGCGCATCGTGAACGAGGTGAAGGGCATCAACCGCGTCGTCTACGATACGACCTCGAAGCCTCCGGGCACGATCGAGTGGGAGTAGCGGTGCCGCGCTGGCTGCTCGCGTTGCTGCTGCTGCCGGCGGTCGCGCACGCCGCCGAGCTCGACGAAGCTCGCAGGTTCACGCTCGAAGGCCGGCCGCGGCAGTTCTTCCTCTTCGCGCCCGACAAGAGCTGTGAGCCGGGCGCCAAGCCCGCGCCGGTGGTGCTCCTGCATCACGGCACCGGGGGCACTGGCCGCGAGCTGGTGGGCGCGTGGCGCAAGCTGGCGCGCAAGGAACGCATCATCCTCATCGCGCCCACCGGCACCGGCCCCTACGGCTGGATCCCGCCGCAAGATGGTCCGGAGCTGCAGCGCTCTATCGTCGAGCAGGTTGCGCAGGAGTGCGCGGTTGACGGCCGGCGTCTTTACGCCGTGGGCTTCTCGAATGGCGGAGACCATGCGTTCTACGTCGCTATCTCCGAGAGCCGGTACTTCGCGGCGGCAGCGGTCTTGTGCGCGTCCCTGCGGCCGCGGCAGTTCGCCATGCTCGACCTGGCGCCGCGCAAGATCCCGGTGTTCTACATGGTCGCGGAGGCCGACACGGCGTACCCGATGCGCGAAGCGGTCGCGACGCGCCGCGCGCTGAACGAAAGAAGCTGGCCGCTGCAATACGAACAGATCCCGGGTCCGCACCGCTACGACGAAGCGTTCACGGAGCGCGCGTGGCGATTCCTCAAGCAGCAGCGACTGGAGCGCGAACCAGTGTTCGTCCCACTGACGGGGCAATGGCTCCGCCACGCGCTCCGCTAGAAGCGCATCAGGTCCTTGCCGAGCACGAATTTTCCCTTGTAGTGCTTCTTGACGTCGCGCTCGATGAGCGCGGCGTACTCCGGCTCGGGCGAGACGATGTGCGAGAGCACCAGCAGCTTCACGCCGGCACGTTCCGCCACCTCGCCCACTTGCTCCGCTGACGTGTGATAGCGCTTCAGGTTCTCCGCGACCTTGGGCGGATTGTTCTTCTCGAACCGGCCGGGCGCGTAGACCTCGTGCACCAGCACGTCGGCGCCCTTGGCGTACTTCACCAGGTTGTCGCTCGGGCGCGTGTCGCCGGAGATCACGATCTTCCGCCCGCCGCCTTCGAACAGGTATCCGAAGGCGGGCTTGACGGGCGGATGGTCCACCAGGAACGCCGTGACCTTCACGTCTTCATCCTGGTACACGACGCCTTCGCTGATGGTGTGCACGTTGAACTTCGCGCCGTCGAGATGGTTGTACTCGGTGAGGTCGCGGCGGATGGGGATGTCGACGGCGAACATCTGGAGCACCCCATCGGCGACGCCCTGCGCGCCCTCGGGCCCGTAGAGGTCGAGCGGCGTGTTGCGGTCGAAGATCCAGGTGGTGGTGAAGACGTCGGGCAGGCCGGAGATGTGGTCGGAGTGCAGGTGCGTGAGGAAGACGGCCTTGATGCTGGTATAGGGCAGTTTGAGCGCGGCATAGCGCATCATCACGCCGCGGCCGGCGTCGACGAGGAAGACCTTGTCGTTGACGATGATCGCGGTCGCCGGGCCGGCGCGCTCCGGATCGGGCTTGGGATAGCCGGTGCCGAGCAGCACGACCTCCATCGTCGCGCCGAACGCCGGCAGGGAAGCGCACAGCAGGAACAGCCAGAGCAGTCGTTTCATCGTGGAGAGCCTACCAAAGAAAGGGCGCGGCCGAAGCCGCGCCCTCGAGAAACGCAAACAGAACCCCCGGCGCTACCGTCCCGCGCCCACCGGCTCCTCGACTTCGTAGATGCTGTACCACGGCGTGGCGGCCTTCAGCCGGTCGTTGACGTTGCTGATGTTCTTCACGCCTTCGCTCTCCAGCCACTTGCGGAAGGCGTCGGCGCCCTGCTTCGCGTAGACCGGGATGCCGTCCTTCCAGGTCGCGCGGCCGCAGAGCACGCCGTTGAACTTCACGCCGGACTCCGCCGCCAGCTCGAGCGACTCGGTGAACTCCGCGTTCGAGACGCCGGCCGAGAGGTAGATGAACGGCTTGGTCGTGACCGCGGCGGCTTCCTTGAAAAGCTTCATCGCGTCCTGCTTCGCGTACGCCTTCTGGCCGCCGTAGGCTTTCACGCCCTCGACGAACTTCATGTTGATGGGGATCTCGACCTTCAGGACGTCGACGCCGTAGCGGTCCTTGGAGAACTCCTTCATCGAGCCGATGACGGCCTGCGGCTTTTTCTTGGCGAACTCCAGGCCCTTCTCGTCCGCGCCTTCCTCGTAGGTGACGAACTCGAGGAAGAACGGGATGTCGTTGGCGCGGCACTCATCGCCGATGCGCTCCACCCAGGCGTGCTTGATGTCGTTGATCTTCTGCGGGTCGAACGGCGAGTAATAGAGCAGGATCTTCACGCAGTCGGCGCCGGCTTCCTTCAGGCGCTTCACCGACCAGACGTCGAGCAGGTCGGGCAGGCGCCCCGGGCCGGTCTTGTCGTAGCCGGTCTTCTCGTAGGCGAGCAGCAGGCCGGCGTTCTTGGCGCGCTTCTTGGAAGCGGGCAGGCCCCACTCCGGATCGAGCAGGATGGCCGACGCGTGCTTGGTCAGGACTTCCGTGACCAGAGACTTGAACTCTTCCATCTCGCGGTCGCCGACGTCGCCGCCTTTCTCCTTGGCGAGCGATTTCTGCAGCGAGCCGCGCTGGTCCATGGCGGCGGCGGCGATCACGCCGCGCGGGTCGCTCACGGCTTTCATGCCGGCGAGTTTTCCTGGTGTGAGTTTCATGATCTTCTCCTGGGTGTTCGTTGCGGGTGCGCCGGGGAGTAAGCGGGCACGAGTGCGTTGCCGTGGACATCCAAGATGCGCGCCCCGCGGGTGACGATCATGGATTGTAAATGACTGGCGCGCGCTCCTGCTAGAATCTCCGGTTCCGCACACCCTTCAAGAGAGAGTCCCCCAATGTCCCGCAAGCTCGTGTTCCTGGTTTCGCTCTGTTTGCTCGCCTTCGCCGCCTTCGCGCAGACCAAGCCGGCCGAAAAGCCCGCGGCCAAGACCGGCGCCGCCGAGCGCGCGCCCGAAAAGCCCGCGCCCAGGCTCGTGCTGGTGAAAGCGGCGCGCCTGCTCGACGTCGCCGCCGGGCAGTACCGCACCGGGCAGGCCGTGCTCATCGAAGGCGACCGCATCAAGGCCGTCGGCCCCGCGGCGGAGCTCGCCGGCCAGGCGCAGAACGCGGAAGTCATCGACCTGGGCAACGCCACGCTGCTCCCAGGCCTGATCGATTGCCACACGCACTTGAGCGGGCGCGCCGACCGCTACGACGAGCTGTACGACTTCAAGGACACGCCTTTCAACTCCGCCTTCGCCGCGGTGGTGCACGCGAAGAAGACGCTCGAGGCGGGCTTCACCACGGTGCGCGACGTCGGCTCGGCGCCCTTCCTCGCGGTCGACCTGCGGAACTCGATCGCCGAGGGCTTCATCCCCGGGCCGCGCGTCATTGCGAGCGGCCCGATGATCTCCATCACCGGCGGGCACGGCGACCTGAACAACTACTCGCCGCAGACCCGCGTCATGATGTTCCCGGAGGAGCGCGACTACTCCCTCGCCGACGGCGTGGACCAGGTCATCCACGTGGTGCGCGCGCAGGAAAAGTACGGCGTCGACGTGATCAAGATCGGCGCCTCGGGAGGCGTGCTTTCGCGCGGCGACCAGCCCGGCGCTCCGCAGTATTCGGTCGCGGAACTGAAGGCGGCCGCCGACACGGCGCACGTCGGCGGGCGCAAGATCGCGGCGCACGCGCACGGCGCGCAGTCCATCAAGGACGCCATCACCGCCGGCATCGATTCCATCGAGCACGCCTCGCTGGTCGACGACGAAGGCATCCGCATGGCGCGCGAGCACGGCACCTACTTCGTCATGGACATCTACAACGACGACTACCTGCTCAACGAGGCGCCGAAGCACGGACTGACGCAGGAAAAGGTCGAGAAGGAGCGCGCGCTCGGCCAGCTCCAGCGCGACAATTTCAAGAAGGCGTGGCAGGCCGGCGTGAAGATGGCGTTCGGCACCGACTCGGGCGTCTATCCGCACGGCGACAACGCCAAGCAGTTCCACTACATGGTGCAGTACGGCATGACGCCGGCCGAGGCCATCCGCGCGGCGACGCTCAGCGCCGCCGACCTGATCACCAACGTCAAAAAGACGCCGGAGGTCGGCTCCATCGAAGCCGGGAAGTACGCCGACATGATCGCGGTCACGGGCGACCCGCTCGCCAAGGTCGAGACGCTCGAGCACGTGCCGTGGGTGATGAAGGGCGGGAAGGTGTACAAGAACGAGCTGAGAGCCGCCGGTCGGTAAAGGCTTCGGTCAAACAACATTCCGAGCGCCGCGAGGGAGCTTTGCCCTCACGAGAAAGTTTCCTTCAGGCAGGGATCCCTCGCTGCGCTCGGGGGTTTTCCATCGAAGCGGCGCTTATTGGCGGAGGAGCAGTCCGCTCAAGACCGCCTGCTGCTTGGTGACCAGCGTCTCGATGCCGGCGCGCGCGTAGTCCATCATCTTCTTGAGCTGCGCGTCGTCGAACGGGTGCTGCTCGGCCGTGGCCTGGATCTCGATCATGCGCTTGCCGCCGGTCATGACCAGGTTCAGGTCGACCTCGGCGCGCGAGTCTTCTTCGTACGCGAGGTCGAGCAGCACCTCGCCTTCCACGATGCCGACGCTGGTCGCGGCGACGAAATCTCGGATGGGCGCCGCCGTCAGCGTACCCGCCTCCACCAGCTTCTGGAGCGCCAGCCCCAGCGCGACGAACGCCCCGGTGATGGACGCGGTGCGCGTGCCGCCGTCGGCCTGGATGACGTCGCAGTCGATCCAGATGGTGCGCTCGCCCAGCCGGTTCAGGTCCACCACGGTGCGCAGCGCGCGCCCGATGAGCCGCTGGATCTCGTGCGTCCGGCCGCTCGGTCGCCCTTTCGCGACTTCGCGCGGCGTGCGCGTGAGCGTAGCGCGCGGGATCATGGCGTACTCGCTCGTCACCCAGCCGCGCCCCGAGTTCCGCATGAAGTGGGGCACGCTCTCCTCCACCGACGCGGTGCAGATCACGCGCGTGTTGCCCACCTCGATGAGCGCCGAGCCTTCGGCGGTGGAGATGAAGTCCGGCGTGATCTTCACCGGGCGCATCTGGTCGGGGGCGCGATTGTCGGAGCGGTAATACATCGCAGGGGATTGTAAATGGCGCGGAGGCCTAGTGCTCCATCTCGACGTGCTCGACGTTCGCGATGGGCCGTCCCATGAAGCGCTCGCCCAGCCTGCGGAACTTCTCGACCGAATCGGTCGCAAAGAACTTGAGTTCCGAGCTGCGAGGTGCGAGTCGCGAGGAGCCGGACGATTCGAGCTGCTTCGCGACCACGGCCGCGGTGGCCTCGGCGGAGTCCACGATCTCCACCCGCCAGGGCGCGACGGCGCGCAGCATCCGCTTGATGAGCGGGTAGTGCGTGCATCCCAGCACCAGCAGGTCGGGCCCCTTCTCGTGATCCTGGAAGAACTCGTCGAGGTAGACGTGCGCCACACGCTGGGTGATGTCGTGCTCCGCCCAGCCTTCCTCGATCAGCGGGACGAACAGCGGGCACGCCTTCTCGTAGACGCGCATGCCGCGCTTCTCGAGCGCGTGCTTGTACGCATGGCTGCCGATGGTCGCCTCGGTGCCCACGACCAGCACGTTCTTCTTCCTCGTCGCCGCAACGGCGGCGTCCGCGCCCGGCTCGATCACGCCGACCACGGGGACTTTCACCGCGCTCTGGATGGCGTCGAGCGCGAGCGCGGTGGCGGTGTTGCACGCGATGACCAGCATCTCGGCGCCGTGCTGCTCCAGGTAATGCGCGGCGGAGACGGCATACTTCCGCACCGTCTCGACCGACTTCGAGCCATACGGCAGCCGCGCCGTGTCGCCGAAGTACAGGTAGTCTGCCTGCGGCACGAGGTTCACCATCGCACGCAGCACCGTGAGACCTCCGACGCCGGAGTCGAACACGCCGAGCTTCATTGCAGCCCCCGCACCAGTTCCTGGATCTGCTTGACGTCGTAGGTGGCCATGAGGTCGGCGTGACCGGCGAGCGTCTCGCGCTCCTTGCCGTCGACCAGGAAGCGGACGCGCTGCACGCCCGGCACGTTCTGCGCCAGCGTGGCCGCCATCGAGGTGAGCGTGAGCGTCTCGACGAACGCGCCGGAGCGGTGCGCATCCGCCAGCGCCGGGTTCAGGTCCACGATGGCGAGATCGTTGACCAGGAAGACCTCGCGCACGTCCGCGCCCTCCGCCAGCGGATGCGGCGAGGGCTTCTGCGTGTATTCCGCGATGAGCGCGCGCAGCACCTCGCGCGCCCGCTCGGTCTTCTCCGGCGGCACCGGCATCGACACCTTCACGCTGCGAAAGACCGCGTCGTCGTCGTAGGCGATGGTGAGCGTGACCACCTCTTCCGGACCGGCGGCGGGCGGCGCCACCGGCCGCGAGTCGGTGCGCTGCGCCTGCTGCTCCGCGGTCTTCTTGAGCTGCAGCACGTAGAAGCCGGTGAGGAACACCGCCACTAGCAGCACGCCGACCGTGATCATGACGTGGCGGGGCATCATTGCGGCGCCTCCAGCACCGCGCGCGCGTTGGCGATGCCGGCGGCGATGGCGGCGGCGATCGCGTCCTGCGCGCGCGCGTTGGTCACGCGGTCCGGATCGGAGGGCGGCACGGCCAGCTCCACGCCCAGCGACGCGGCCGCCACGTTGTTCATCGGCCGCACATTCGCCGGCATGAGCAGCACCGTGACCTTGCGCTTGCCCAGTTCCTCCACCGCGGCCTGCGCCACGATCCGGCTCGGGCGGATGTAGAACGCCTGCGCCGCCTCCCACGGATAGAACGCCGCCGGGCGGTTCTCCGCTTCCGGCTGCATCGAGGTGTACAGCCGCACGCCCGTTCCCGGCGTGCCGGCGTGCACCGTGACGAAGATGGTGGCGTGCATGCTGTTCGCCGCGGCGGCGCGCTGCTCGTTGGTGAGCGCGGAATCGCCGTCGCGCAGCAGGTGCGCGGCCACGCCGCGGTCGGCCAGCGCGGCTCGCAGGCGGCGCGCGAACGCCAGCGCCACCTCTTTCTCTTCCAAGCCGTCCTTCAGCTTCGCGCCGGGATCGGCGCCGCCATGCGCGGCGTCGATGACCACCAGGTAGCGCTGCCGGGGCTGGCCGGCGACCATCGGCGTGGGCGCATTGCCGGTCGGCAGCGGCGTCTCAGCGCCCGGCGGCTGTTCGCCGGCGGGGGCGCCCGCCTGCGGTCCCTGCGCGGAGACGGGCTGTGCGCCACCGGGCGCGGCGGTGATGGTGATGGTGCGTCCGCCGTCGGAAAAATTCGCCATCAGCGGCACGCGCGCGTGTACGTCGATCTCCGCCGCCCCGCCGCTCTCGCTGTAGCTGGCCGAGGGGATGCTGGGCTCGTCGAACTTGAAGTTCTCACTCGCGCTGGTGAGCGCGTCGCGCGTGAAGACCAGCCGCAGCCGCCCAGGCTCGGTCGCGATCGAAGGATTCACCGGGGCAGAGAAGTTCAGCACGAGCGCGGGCGTCTCGCCGTGGCGCAGCTCCGCAGTGAAGCGCACCGCCGCGCCGCCGACGATGAGGCGGCGCGAACTTTCGTGCAGCTCCGACGCCATGCCCGCAAGGCGGCTGAGCACCGCGGGCGCGCCGCGCAGCGGCACATAGACGCGGCCGTCTTCCACCAGCACTTTCGCGCCGAGATCCATCTCGCCCCGCCCGATCTTCGCCTTCGACTTGCCGGCGCGCAGCTCGGCCTCCACCTGGCCAACGCGCACGCGGATACGGCCGCCTTCGTGTTGGATCTCGGGATGGGCGAGGGGTTCCAGCAGCTCTTGCAGCCCGATGTAGGCGCGGCCCTCGCGCTCGAGCGTGGCGACGGCGTAGTTGCCTTGCGGCGAAAAGACGCTCAACCGCCGCTCGTCGGCGGACTCGAGCGCCGGACGCAGCAACAGCACCAGCGCGAATGCGATGAGGGGCTTACTCGAGCGCATAGATCGCTAACCCGCTCAGCAGCTTGGGGTAGAAGTCGGTGGATTTCTGCGGCATCACCTCGCCAGCGAACGCGACCTCGCGCATCTGCTCGATGGTCACGGGGTTCATCAGGAAGGCGACGTCGGCCTGGCGGCCGCGCACCCGCGCCATCGCCTCGCCCGCGTCCCGCAGGTAGGCGAGGTTGCGCTGCTCCCGGATGGCCTCCTCCGAAATGCCCAGGACCTTCTGCAGCAGGACGCGGTGCAGCACCACGACGTCGAGCTCGCGCTGGCGCGGGGACAGCCCGGAGAGCAACTCGCCGAGCGATTCCGGGCGCGCGGTGAACAGGAAGTTGCGCTCGCTGCAGAACGCGACGAAACGCATTCCGCGCTTGCCGGGAGCGAGCGCCTTGCTCGCGCCGGCAGCATCCAGTTCGGGCGGCAGCGGCTCGACTTCGAAGTAACGCATGGCGCCGCGCAGCAACTGCTCCGCGTCGAACATCGCCAGGCCGTGGACCACGCGATGCGTCGGCAGGATGACCAGGCCGGGCGAGTCCAGGTTGACGAAGGTCATCAGCACGCGCTCGTAGGGGGCGTCTGCGTCCGGCTTGGCGGCTGCCTCACGCCGCTCGTTGCGGTAGTTGAGCGCGGTCTCGTAGCGATGATGGCCGTCGGCGATGATGAGCTTCTTGTTGGCCATGAGCGACTGCGCGCGGGCGATGGCGTCGGCCTCCGAGTTGCACCAGAAACGGTGCAGCACGCCGTACTCGTCAGTCAGTTGCACCTGCGGCACGTCGCCGTTGCCGAACAGCAGCGCTTCCACCTCGTGCTGCGGGTCGCTGTAGAGGAAGAACAGTTGTTCGAAGTGCGCCTTGGTCGCGCGCAGCAGGTTCAGGCGGTCGGCCTTGGGCGCCGATAGCGTCTGCTCGTGGCGGTAGACCACGCGTTCTTCGTAGTCGTGCAGGCGCCCCAGGGCGAGGAAGCCGCGCCGCTCCATCGTCTTCCCGTCGGGCGCCGTGAACGTCTGCGAGTAGGGGTAGACCGAGGCCTCGGCGTCGCGCTTCAGGATGCGGTTGGCCCGCCAGTCAGTGAAGTGCTGGGCCGCCGCCCGGTACAAGTCGCCCTCGATGCGGGGGTTCCCCAGGACGATCCGCACCAGGTTATAGAGGCTGGCGGCGTAGTACCGCTCCTGCATCGCGGGCGTGATCTTGTCGTAGGGCTGGGTGACGACGTCGGCCACCCGGACGCGCTCGGGGTCGTAGCGCAGCGCGCGAAAGGGGAACAGGCTCGCCATCGGGGGCTTCGGCGGCGATTGTAGCAAAGGCATTCCTTATCGTCCCTGCGGATAACCTGGGTCTCTGCTGAATCATCCTAATGAGGGCAAGCACCCACGCCAGCGCGGCCCTGGGACGCGAGGTGCGCCGAACAGGGCGCGAAGCGGTGTGGTAACATTCGCTCTCTCGAGGCAAAACTGAAAGGCTCGCCGCGGCGAGCCCGGTTCCCCCATGCCGACCTCCGGTACGTTGCCGAGACTGGCCGCGCGTTG
This sequence comes from Terriglobales bacterium, assembly GCA_035457425.1. Lineage (NCBI taxonomy): Bacteria > Pseudomonadati > Acidobacteriota > Terriglobia > Terriglobales > Terriglobales bacterium. The sequence continues at coordinate 40,240 of DATIBR010000103.1, read as the reverse complement.
CCTTCGCGCACGCCCCCTTTGCGCCCCCCTGCTCGTCGTCGTTTTGCTGGCGACGGCGCTCGCCTGGGGCCAGGGGGAAGAGCAGAACGTGCACGTGCAGCCGCTGCCGAAAGCGGAGCCGAAGCCGCCCGAGATGGCGGCCGACCCCAGCCTCAAGACCCACACCAAGCCGATGAAGGTCGAGGTGGACCTGGTGCTGGTTCCGGTGACCATCACCGACCCGATGAACCGCCTGGTGACCGGGCTGGAGCGCGAGAACTTCCAGCTGTTCGAGGGCAAGGACAAGCAGGAGATCCGGCACTTTTCGAACGAGGATGCCCCCATCTCGCTGGGCGTGATCTTCGACCTCTCCGGCTCGATGAAGAACAAGATCGACAAGGCCAAGGAAGCGGTCATCGAGTTCTTCAAGACGGCGAACCCGCAGGACGAGTTCTTCCTTGTCACTTTCGCCGACCGGCCGGAGCAGTTGTCGGACTTCACGCGCTCGGTCGAAGACATCCAGGGCCGCCTGGTCTATGCGCTGCCCAAGGGCCGGACGTCGCTGCTCGACGCCATTTATCTCGCGATGAACAAGATGCAGGACGGCCATCACAACAAGAAAGCCCTCTTGATCATCTCCGACGGCGGCGACAACCGCAGCCGCTACACCGAGGGCGAGGTGAAGTCCGCGGTCAAGGAAGCCGACGTGCAGATCTACGCCATCGGCATCTTCGACGCCTACGCGGCCACCGACGAGGAAAGGCGCGGCCCACTCCTGCTGAGCGAGATCACCGAGATCACCGGCGGACGCACCTTCACCGTCGACAACCCCAACGAGCTCACCGATGTGGCGACCAAGATCGGCATCGAGCTGCGCAACCAATATGTCATCGGATACCGTCCAAAGAATCCGACCAAGGACGGCAAGTGGCGGAAGATCAAGGTCAAGCTCAATCCGCCGAAAGGACTCCCGCCACTGCATGTGTATTCAAAGACGGGCTACTATGCACCTTCGGAATAACTTCCTCCTCACACTGTTCCTCCTCGGCCTCATCCTGCTCCCGGCGTACTCCGTGCGCGCGCAGCAGGACCGCGTGACGCCGGAGGAGCTGGAAACGCTGCCGCGCGCCACCACGTCGGTGGTCTCGGCGCCGACACCGGCGACCAACGTTCCCGGCGGCACGACCTATCCCAATGCGCAGCCCGCGCCGCCGTCCACGACAACCGGGGCCGGCCAGGAGCTCGAGCGCCGGGGCGAGCAGTACGTCTTCAAGAAGGATGTGCAGGAAGTCCAGCTCTACGCGACCGTCTACGACTCGCGCCAGCGCATGGTCACCAACCTGGCGAGGAACGACTTCGTCGTCTACGAGGACAACCAGCCGCAGCAGATCACCAGCTTCCGGCGCATGGACGTGCCCGTCTCGCTAGGCATCATCGTCGACAACTCCGGCTCGATGCGCGACAAGCGCTCGGCCGTGAATGAGGCCGCGCTCAACCTCGTCCGCGCCTCGAACCCCGCCGACGAGGTGTTCATCGTCAACTTCAGCGACGAGTACTGGCTCGACCAGGACTTCACCTCGAACATCGGCCTGATGAAGGAAGCGTTGGAGAAGATCGATTCGCGCGGCGGCACCGCGCTCTACGACGCGGTCATCGCCTCCGCCGACCACCTGGCGAAGAACGGCACCAAGGACAAGAAGGTGCTGGTCGTCGTCACCGACGGCGAGGACAACTCCAGCCGCGAGTCGCTCGAGCGCGCCGTCCGCACGCTCCAGGATGAGAACGGCCCGGTGGTCTACACCATCGGCATCCTGGGCGACGACCGCGAAGCGCGCCGCGCCAAGCGCGCGCTCACGCAGCTCGCTCTCGAGACCGGCGGCGTCTACTTCTTCCCCAAGGACGCGCGCGAGGTCGACGAGATCAGCCGCGCCGTCGCGCACGACATCCGCAACCAGTACATCATCGGCTACAAGCCCACCAACCCGATGGCACGCGGCGGCTACCGCACCGTGAAGGTGGAAGCGCGCGCCTCGGGCTACGGCAAGCTCCAGGTCCGGACGCGCAGCGGCTACTACGCCGAGCAGCAGCGCGCCGCCAAACAAGAGCAATAAGCAGTCCAGCTTCGCCAGCGACGCGGTCCGCCGCGTCGCTTTTGTCTTGCCTCATTTGACCTGCGCCGCGCGCGGCCTTTACCCTTGTCAGTCAACCGCGAAGGACAAGGATGAAAACCACCGAAGCGGCCCATCACCTGCGCGTCGCCGAGAACATCACGGAACTGGTCGGCGCGACCCCATTACTCCATCTAAGGCGGCTCGTTCCCCAGGGCGCAGCCGACGTCTTCGCCAAGCTCGAGTACATGAACCCCGGGGGCAGCGTAAAAGACCGCGCCGCCATCGGGATGATCGAGCGCGCCGAGCGCGAAGGAAAACTCAAGCCGGGCGGCACCATCGTGGAAGCCACGGCCGGCAACACCGGCATCGGGCTGGCGCTCATCGGCGTCAACAAGGGCTACAACGTCGTCTTCTTCGTCCCCGAGCGGTTTTCGGTGGAGAAGGTGAAGATCATGGAGGCACTCGGCGCCCGGGTGATGCGCACACCCGACGCCGAGGGGATGCAGGGCGCCATCCGCCGCGCGAAAGAGCACGCCGCCCAGAACAACGCCTTCGTCGCCCTCCAGTTCGAAAACCCCGCCAATCCCGACTTCCATCATGACACCACCGCCGCCGAGCTCTTCGAGCAGATGGAAGGCCGCATCGACGCCGCCGTCATCGGCGTGGGCACCGGCGGCACGTTCACCGGCATCGCGCGCTACCTCAAGGAGCGGCTCCCCGGCGTGCGCTGCTTCGCGGTGGAGACGCAGGGCTCGGTGCTGGGCGGCGGGCCACCCGGCGACCACAAGGTCGAAGGCATCGGCGCCAGCTTCATGCCCAAGACCTTCGACCCCAAGCTGGCCGACGAGATCATCATGGTCAGGGACCCGGAAGCGTTCCAGATGGTGAAGGACCTGGCGCGGCAGGAAGGCGTGCTCGGCGGCTCGAGCGCCGGCGCCGTGGTGTACGCGGCCATCCAGGTGGCAAAGCGACTCGGTGCAGGGAAGCGCGTCGTGACCGTCATCCCCGACCTCGCCGAGCGCTACATGTCGAAAAAGATCTTCGAAGGTGGGATCTGATGTTTGGAAGCAAGAAGCAGGAAAAGAGCAACGTTCGCGGTTTCGCGACCAAGTGCATCCACAGCGGGCAGGAAGCCGACCCGGCGACCGGCGCGGTCTCGGTTCCGATCTACGCCACCTCCACCTACGTGCAAGACGAGCTCGGCAAGCCGCGCCAGGGCTACGAATACGCGCGCCTCACCAATCCCACGCGCGATCGCCTGCAGGAGAACCTGGCCGCGCTCGAGGGCGGAAGCTCGGCGCACGTCTTCGCCTCCGGCATGGCGGCCATCACCGCGCTCTGCACCATGCTCAAGGCCGGCGACCACGTCGTCTGCTCGCACAACGTGTACGGCGGCGTGCCGCGCCTGTTCAACCAGATCCTCAGCAACTTCGGCCTGGAGTTCAGCTACGTCGACACCTCCGACGTCGGCCAGGTCGAGCGCGCGCTCAAGCGCCGCACCAAGTTCATCTACGTGGAGACGCCGACCAACCCGCTGATGACGGTGAGCGACATCGCCGCCATCAGTCGGCTCTGCCACAAGCGCGACGTCGAGGTCATCGTCGACAACACTTTTATGTCGCCGTACTTCCAGTCGCCCATCGCGCTCGGCGCCGACATGGTGGTGCACTCGACCACGAAATTCCTGAACGGGCACTCCGACGGACTGGGCGGCGCCGTCATCGGCACCAAGCCCGAGCACGCCGAGCGGTTTGCCTTCGTACAGAAGTCGTCGGGCGCCATCATGTCGCCCTTCGAGTGCTGGCTGGTGCTGCGCGGCGTCAAGACGCTGGCCGTCCGCATGCAGCAGCACGACCGCAACGGCCGCGCCGTCGCTGCCTTCCTCGAGGCGCACCCGAAAGTCGAGAAGGTGTTCTATCCCGGGCTGAAGTCGCATCCGCAGCACGAGCTCTCGAAGAGGCAGATGACCGGCTTCGGCTCGATGATCACCTTCGAGACCGGGTCGCTCAAGAACGCGAAGAAGATGCTGGCGAAGGTGCGCGTGTGCTCGCTCGGCGAGTCGCTCGGCGGGGTCGAGACGCTCATTTCACATCCCGCGACCATGACGCACGCCGCGCTCGGGGAGAAGGGCCGCAAGGCCATCGGGATCACCGACGGCATGGTGCGGATCTCCGTCGGCATCGAAGACGTCGACGACATCATGGCCGACCTCGACGACGCGCTGAAGGCGGTCTAGCTACTTCACGTTCTCCGCCAGCCACTTCAGGTAGGCGTCGCTGCCGGCGGTGATCGTCAGCTCCACGCACTCCGGAAGTTCGTACGAGTGCAGCTCCTGGATGGCCGCGGCGACCGCCGCGAACTGCGCCGCGGTGCTCTTGATGAGCAGCAGGAACTCGTCGGCGCGCTCCACCGCGCCCTGCCAGCGATACACCGAGCGCATCGGGCCGACCACGTTCACGCACGCCGCCAAGCGCCGCTCCACCAGTGCCTCCGCGAGCCGCTCGGCCTCTTCCCGCGAGCCCGCCGTCGCAAGGGTGATGCGTTTGTCCGTCATCGCTCACCTCTATACACAAACTCTCCGCGGTTTTAGCATCTAAGGTTCTCTCGCGCATTCTATCCGCGTCATCCGCGTTCATCCGCGGCGGAGGCATTATGCCGGTGCAGATCAAGTTCGGGACCTCGGGCTGGCGCGCGGTCATGGCGGAAGAGTTCACCTTCGCCAACGTCCGCCGGGCGGTCGAAGGCGTCGCGCGTTACGTCGTCTCGCAGAAGCGCGAGGGCGCGCGCGTCATCGTCGGCCGCGACCCGCGCTTCCTGGGCGAAGTCTTCGTTGAGCAGGCCGCGAAGATCCTGACGGCGCACGGCATCACGCCGCTGCTCATCTCCGAGCCCGCGCCCACCCCCGCCATCGCCTACGAGGTCGGCCGCGCGAAGGCCGACGGCGCCATCAACTTCACCGCCTCGCACAATCCCGCGGAGTACAACGGCATCAAGTTCTCCACGCCCGACGGCGCGCCCGCTCTGCCTGAAGTGACGAAGCAGATCGAGGCCGAGGTCGCCGCCTTCGACGCCGGCGCCATCAGCGGCAACATCGGCGAGTCGCTCACCCCGCAGCCCATCGAGGTGAAGTCGCACTACCTCGCGCGCATCAAGGACATCGTGGATCTCGGCGCTATCAAGAAGGCGGGGTTGAAGGTCGCCTTCGATCCGCTCTGGGGCGCAGGCCGCGGCTACACCGATACGCTGCTGCGCGAGGCCGGCATCGAATGCGCCACCGTCCACGACTACCGCGACGTGCTGTTCGGCGGCCACGCGCCCGAGCCTGACGGCGAGCTGCTCAACGACCTGCGCGCCGCGATGAAGAGATCGGGCGCGCGCCTCGGCGTGGCCACCGACGGCGACGCCGACCGCTTCGGCATCGTGGACGACGACGGCAGCTTCGTCCAGCCGAACTACGTCATCGCGCTCCTGTTCGACTATCTCGTCGAAACGCGCGGCTGGAAGAACGGCGTGGCCAAGTCCGTCGTCACCACCGACATGGTCACCGCGCTCGCGCGGAAGCTCGCGATCGAACTGCACGAGATGCCCGTCGGCTTCAAGTACATCGGCGAGCTCATCAAGCAGGACAAGATCGCCATCGGCGGGGAAGAAAGCGCCGGGCTCTCCATCCGCCACCACGTCCCGGAGAAAGACGGCGTGCTTGCGGGCCTGCTGTGTTGCGAGATGGTCGCGCGCCGTGGCAGGTCGATGAAGGAGCTATTACGGCGATTATTTGACCAAGTTGGTTCCTTTTACCCCGAACGGCAGAACTTCCGATTGACGCCCGAGGTGAAAGCGACGTTTACTGAGAAGCTAAGGCAGGAGCCGCGCGAGTTCGCGGGCCGGAAAGTGGCGAGCATCGTCCGCACCGACGGGATGAAGCTCGTGCTCGATGACGGCTCGTGGGTCTGCTACCGGCTCTCCGGCACCGAACCGGTCGTGCGGGCGTACACCGAAGCACGCACCGAGGCGGATAAGCCGAAGCTGGCAGCCGCGGCCAAGGAATGGGTCTTCCACGGGTGAGCGCGGAGCGAGCGCCGGAATCGCGCGAGCAAAGCGCGAGGGCGAAGCAGCCTGCTGCGGAGCCCTGGAGAGAAATGATCGAGAAGCTTCACCAGACCGTCGACCGCATCGTGCGCGCGCGCCGCAAGGTCGCGACCGCGGCGGTCATCCTGCTGGCCGTGCAGGTCGCCTGGCACGTCGTCTTCGGCGCCAACGGCTTCGTCGTCTACCAGCAGAAGCGCAACGAGCACAAGAGATTGCAGGCTGAGACCGAGCAGATCCAGCTCGAGAACGAGCGCCTGGAGAAGCATATCCAGTCGTTGAAGTCTGACCCGAAAACCATTGAAAAAGAAGCGCGTGAACAGCTGCGCTACGCGCGCCCGGGCGAGGTCGTCTACACCGTCCCCGCGCCGCCTCCGCCGCAGCCCCCCGCCAGCGCCAGCGCGAAAAAGCAGTAACCGATCGCGATTTTCCCAATCCAATAGGTTGCAAGCGTCCGTACGTCGGTTGTAACGTCTTCAGGCCACTTTGATCGGGGATCCACGGCGGCCCAACCGCCGAATTCTGCGGCAGCCGCCGCATTCGGGAGATTCAACATGAAACGGTTTCTGCTAGTTCTGTTGGTTTTCACGCTCGTCATCGGTGTGGCCGCTTGGGCCGGCACCGGCAAGGACAAGAAGGACAAACCAGCCACCTCCGCGAAGGCTTCGGCCAACGAGACGACCGTCACCGGCTTCATCGTCGACGAGAAGTGTGGCGCGCAGGGCGCCAGCGCCGAGAAGGCCGCCTGCGCTAAGAAGTGCATCGAGGGCGGCCAGAAGGCCGTGCTCGTCAACGACGCTGACAGCTCCGTCTGGATGATCGAGAACCAGGACTCCATCAAGGGTCACGAAGGCCATCACGTGACCGTCACCGGTCACACCGATGCGGACAAGAAGTCCATCCACATCGCCAGCCTGAAGATGGCGCCGGAAACACCGAAAGCCCAGTAGGCAGGGCGAGCGAGACGTAAAGGGCGGCCGCAACGGCCGCCCTTTTCTTTTGACCATGTGGAGGCGGGCGAGTCGCCCGCCATCGTTCTAGCGGACCACTCCCTCCAGGGGCGAGCTCGCTGTCGCATACAGCTTCTTCGGCATCCTTCCGGCCAGATACGCCGCGCGGCCGGCGATGACCGCGTGCCGCATCGCGTCCGCCATCAGGATGGGGTCTTCGGCTGCCGCAATGCCGGTGTTCATCAGCACCGCGTCGGCGCCCAGCTCCATGGCGAGCGCGGCGTCACTCGCCGTGCCTACACCCGCGTCCACGATGAGCGGCACGCCGGTGATCAGCTCGCGCAGGATGCGGATGTTGGCCTGGTTCTGGATGCCCATGCCGCTGCCGATGGGCGCGCCCAGCGGCATGATGGCCGCCGCGCCCGCGTCGAGCAGCCGCTTTGCCACCACGATGTCGTCGCTGGTGTAAGGCAGCACGGTGAAGCCTTCCTTCACCAGCACGCGCGTGGCTTCCACCGTCGCCTGCACATCGGGATACAGTGTGGCCTGGTCGCCGATGACCTCGATCTTTACCCAGTCGGAGAGCCCGACCTCGCGGCCGAGCCGCGCCGTGCGGATGGCTTCCTCGGCGGTGTAGCAGCCCGCCGTGTTCGGCAGCAGGAAATACTTCTTCGGGTCGATGAAGTCGAGCAGGGATTCCTTCGAGCGGTCGAGGTTCACGCGGCGAACGGCGACCGTCACCATCTCCGCGCCCGAGGCCTCGATGGCGCGCGCGGTCTCCTGCCCGCTCTTGTACTTGCCGGTTCCAACGATCAGGCGCGAGCGGAACTCGCGCCCTGCGATGATTAGGGGATCCATAGCTTTATTGTAGCGGCTGGCGCCCAGCTATTCTTGCTGCTTGTTGTCGCTCCCAACCCCGGAGCCGACCCAACGAGGGCCATCGCATCCTTGGGTTAGATACTCCGAAAGTCGTGTGTCAACATCTTGCGGAGTATCTCCGAGGTAGATCACGTCATCGACAACTGGGCGACCGCTTTCTCGCACAACGATTGCCGCGACGCGCCAAGACCATGGGCTTTCGCCCGGCTCCTGGTGAGTGAGCCTTACGTACACACGAACGGAGCCATCTTCTGCAGACTGCACTCTCTCGATCACGAAGGCCTGTGGCTCGCCCCGCAAGTCATCACCCGTGAAGAGCCCACCCTCAATTCCGGGTGGTTTCGCCGTGGGATCAGGGTTCTGCCGATCCCAATCTTCTAAGCAGGTGTTCGCTAGGTTGATTCTGTGAAGGAGTGCCTTACTGAGATACGGTGCGAAAACCTTCAACTTGCCGCCCACTGAGATGCCAAGGGGGTGATGGGCTACCACTTCTGCATAGAGGCTCTGCACGAGCGGTTTTGGCCTGTTGGGTATCCTTGGGACAGCCGAAACATACGAGTCGCACTGAACGGAAGGCATCTCCCGGTGAAGATTGCTCAGCCGCAGCATGAACGCCGGTTCCTTGCGGATGCGACGAATCGCCGCCAACATATGCTGCTGAGTCCAGATCCCCCACAGTGGATCCTCATTGGGAGCAAACTCTACCTTCTCTCCAGCAGCGACGAACCGTGCGTTGTTGTTGACCGTTAACGTATGCAAGCGCCCTTCTCGGCCAACGCTCACTCCGAAAACGAAGCCTCTGTCGCGAGTGCCATGGTCATAGACAACGACGTACAGGTATTCCTCCCCCGGATAGCTCTTCCGATCGAGGAACACTCCAGCGCTGACGGTCTTGGGAGATTTCTCATTCAAGCGAAGCCAGTTGGCTTCCTGGGTTGCGAGGCAGTGTCCGGCCTCACGCAGCAGTCTTGGGGCCTGCTGTGCATATGTGGCAGCGCTGAGACAGAAGAGAAGAGCGAAGACGCGCGCCGACATCGCTACACCTCTAAGATCACCGGCATGATGAGCGGGCGGCGCTGCGTCTGCTTCACGATGTAGCGCTTCAGGTCGGCGCGGATCTTCTCCTTGATCACGCCGTAATCGCCCTTTTCTTCCACGCTGGACTGGTCGAGCGTCTGCATCACCACGCTGCGCGCCTCCTGCATGAAGCCGTTCTCGCCCGTGCCGACGGCGAAGCCGCGCGTCACGATCTCCGGCGCCGACTCCACCCGGCCGGTGAGCTTGTTGATGGCGATGATGGGGAGCACGATGCCGTCTTCCGAGAGGTGGCGGCGGTCCTTGATGATCAGGTCTTCGACCACGTCGGTGCGCGAGCCGGAATCGATGCAGATGCGCCCAACAGTGACCTTGCCGGCCTTGCGCGCGCCCAGTTCGTCAAACTCGAGCACGTCGCCGCTCTCGATGTGCAGAACGCTGCCGACGGCGCCGTGCATCGCCGCAGCCATCTCGCCGTGGCGGCGCAGTTGCCGGTACTCCCCGTGGATGGGGATGAAGTAGCGCGGCTTCACCAGGTTGATGATGAGCTTCAGTTCTTCCTGGCTGGCGTGCCCGGAGACGTGCACCGGCGGCGACGAGCCGTCTTCGTAGATGACGTGCGCCTCGCGGCGGAAGAGGTGGTCGATCATCCGGTAGATGGCCTTCTCGTTCCCCGGGATGATGCGCGAGCTGAGCACGACGGTGTCGTCGCGCTCGATCTTGGCGTGCTTGTGCTGCTCGACCGCCGCGCGCGAGAGCGCCGACATCGGCTCGCCCTGCGTCCCGCTGATCATCACGCACACCCGCTCCGGCGGGAAGTCCTTGATCTGCCCGGCGTGGATGAGCAGGCCGTCAGGGATGTCGATGTACCCAAGGTCCTGCGCGATCTCGGTGGACTCGGTCATCGAGCGCCCCACCAGCGCCACCTTGCGGTTGTATTCGAACGCCAGGTCGAGCGCCAGCTTGATGCGGTGGATGGACGACGAGAAACACGAGATGAACAGCCGCTTCTTGGTGGCGCGGAAAACGTCGTCGAACTTCCGCCGCACCGCGCGCTCGCTCGGCGTGTAGCCCGGCCGCTCGACGTTGGTCGAGTCCTGGAACAGCGCCAGCACGCCTTCCTTGCCGTATTCCGCGAAGGTGTGCAGGTCGAAGAGGCGGTTGTCAGTCGGCGTGGGGTCGACCTTGAAGTCGCCGGTGTGGACGATCACGCCGATAGGCGTATGGATGGCGAGCGCGACGCAGTCCACCAGCGAGTGCGTGACCTGGATGGGGTTGATGGTGAACGTCCCGATGGTGAAGCGCTCGCCCGGCACGATCTCGTTGAGGTTGGCGTTGTCGAGCAGCCCGTGCTCTTCCAGCTTGTTCTCGACGTAGGCGAGCGTGAACTCCGTGCCCCAGACCGGCACGTTCAGTTCGCTCAGGATCCACGGCAGCCCGCCGATGTGGTCCTCGTGCCCGTGCGTGAGCACGATGGCCTTCACCCGGCTGCGGTTTTCCAGCAGGTAGGTGATGTCCGGAACGACGATGTCGACGCCCAGCAGCTCGCTCTCGGGGAACATCAGGCCGGCGTCGATGACGATGATGTCGTCGCCCCAGCGCACGGCCATGCAGTTCATGCCGAACTCGCCGAGTCCGCCGAGCGGGACGACTTGGAGCTTTCCAGGAGGCATCGCCAACAGACGATGCTAACACGCTGTGACTTGGGTAGGGCGGCCGCCCTCGGCCGCGGCCTTTGCCTTTGCCGCTACTTGATCGCGTCCGCGATCACCGGGTCGGTGCTTTCCTTGCCGAACTCGCCTTCCCAGCGCGCGATCACCACCGTCGCCAGGCAGTTGCCGATCACGTTGACCGACGTCCGCGCCATGTCCATCAGTTCGTCGATGCCGAGGATGATGAAGATGGGCCACTCCGGCAGGTTGAACGAGGCCGCCGTTCCCAGCAGGATGACGAGCGTCGCGCGCGGCACGCCCGCCACGCCCTTCGACGTCAGCATCAGCGTGAAGACCATGACGAGCTGCTGGCCCAGCGTGAGGTGGATGCCGGCCGCTTGTGCCACGAAGATGGACGCCAGGGACAGGTACAGCGTGGAGCCGTCGAGGTTGAAGCTGTAGCCCGTCGGCATGACGAACGCGACCATCTGCCGCGGTACGCCGATGGCCTCCATCGACTCCATCGCGCGCGGCAGCGCGGCCTCCGAGCTGGTGGTCGCGAACGCGATCGACACCGGCTCGGCGATGGCGTTGATGAACTTCCGCAGCGGCACGCGCGCCAGCAGCGCCACCGGAAGCAGCACGCCCAGCAGGAACACGATGAGCGCCACGTACAGCGTGGCCAGCAGCTTGAACAGGTTCACCAGGATGCCCAGCCCCATGTGCCCGACGGTGTACGCGATGGCCGCGCCCACGCCGATGGGCGCGAACAGCATCACCAGGTTGGTGAACTTGAACATCGTCTCCGACAGGCTCTCGCAGAAGTTCAGCATCGGCCGCCGCTTCTGCTCGCTCAGCAGCGCCAGCGCGATGGCGAAGATGATGCTGAACACCACCACCTGCAGCACGTGGCCTTCGGCGATGGATTTCGCCACGTTCTCCGGGAACGCGTGCAGGATGATGTCGGTCGCGCTCTGCTTGGGCGCCTGCGGAAGCTGCTCGTGCATCTCCGCCGGCGGGTTCACGCCCACACCCGCCTTGCTGATGTTGATGGCCGCCAGGCCGATGAACAGCGCGATGGTCGTGACGACCTCGAAGTAGATGAGCGCCTTCACCCCCATGCGGCCCACCTGCTTCAGGTTCGAGTGCCCGGCGATCCCGACCACCAGCGTGGCAAAGATCAGCGGCGCGATGATGGTCTTGATGAGCCGCAGGAAGATCAGGCTGAGGACGCGCAGGCTGGTCGCCACCTGCGGCCAATCGTGGCCGACCTCCGCGCCCACCACCATCGCCACCAGGATCCAGGTGGTCAGCGACTTGCGGAACCAGGCATATCCGACGAGGGCGAGTATCGCGGCCCAACGCGCGAACAGCAGCACGCTGTGCGGGATGGTCTCGGGCCGCAGCTCGTTGACGATGACCAGCACCGCGGCCAGGAAGAACAGGCCGATGGTGGGGAAGAGCGCCGGATTGCGCGGGCTGCTTGCTTTCTCAGGCGTCACCGCAGGATGTCCTCCAGCTCCACGCCGCGGTCTGTCTTCTCGTCGCGGTATTTCACGATGACCGGGGTGTAGAGCGAAAGTCCCCACTCCTTCGCTTTGCCCTTCGTCACGGCGCGCGCCCCGGGAACGACCACCGCTCCGGCCGGGACGATCAGCGGCTCCGAATCGGTCGCGCGGTAGATATCGCCCTTCACCGTGTCGAACACCGGCGTCGAGCGTGTGAGGATGACGCCGGCGCCGAGCACCGCGCGGGTTCCGACGCGCGTGCCCTCATAGACGCCGCAGTTGCCGCCCACCAGCACGTCGTCCTCGATGATGACCGGCGCGGCATTCACCGGCTCGAGCACGCCACCGACCTGCGCCGCGGCGCTCACGTGCACGCGCTTGCCGACCTGCGCGCAGCTTCCCACCAGCGCGTGCGAATCGATCATGCTGCCTTCGTCCACGTAGGCGCCCACGTTCACGTACATCGGCGGCATGCAGATCACCGATTTCGCCACGTACGCGCCGCTGCGGATAGCCGAGCCGCCCGGCACCACGCGCACGCCGTCGGCCACGTGCATCGCACGCGCGGGGAAGGTGTCTTTATCGACGAAGCTCAGCACCTTGGGGTCGCCCATCTCCGCCAGCTCGCCGATGCGGAAGCCGAGCAGGATGCCCTGCTTCACCCATGCGTTCACGCGCCAGCCGCCCGCGCCATCGGGTTCGGCCGCGCGGATCCTCCCGCGTCCCAGCTCCCGCCGGAAATCCTTGAAGACGCGGTGCGCTTCCGTGAGCGCATCGCCCGCGGGCAGGCCCGCGGCGAAGAAGTTCTCGATCTGTGGCTGCAGTTCGTGCACCGCGCCGCAGTATACAGGCCGCGTTTCGCGTCGACCAAGCTGCGCGTCCGCCGCCCGCCGCATCCAAGAAGCCATGCCCGATCCGCTCGCGCCGCTCCTCGGACGCACCCTGGTCCTCGCCGCGCATCCCGACGACGAAGCCGTCGGCTGCGGTGTCCTGTTGCAGCGGGTGACGGAGCCGCACGTCGCCTACCTCACCGATGGCGCGCCCCTCGACCGCTACTTCTGGAAGGACTACGGCTCGCGCGAGGAGTATGCCGCGCAGCGCCGCGGCGAGGCCGGGGCCGCGTGCGCGCTGGTGGGTGGCACGGCGCACTTCTGCGACGTCACCGACCAGCGGCTCTTCCGGGAACTCGAGCGCGCGCAAGCCTGGCTCGACCTGCTCGTCGCGCGCCTGCGGCCGCACGCTATCGTCGCGCCCGCATTCGAGGGTGGACATCCCGACCACGACGCCGTCAACCTACTTGCGTCCATCGCGGGCGCGCACACTGGCGCGGCAGCATGGGAGTATCCCTGCTACCACCGCTCCGTGGATGGCGCGCTCGTCCGCCAGGAATTCCGCACTGCGGCCGGCAACGAGGTCGTGCTCACGCCGGCGCCCGCCGAGTGGGACCGCAAGCTCCGCATGTATGGCGCCTACGCATCGCAGCGCGAGGTCCTGCAGCACTTCCTGGCGCAGGGCGAACGATTCCGTCCGCTCGCGGCCTACGACTACGCTGCGCCCCCGCACGCCGGCGTGCTGAACTACGAAGCCTGGCAGTGGGGCATCACTGGCAGCGAGGTCGCCGAGGCCTTTGCCGCTCACCGCCGGCGCTTCCGGACAACCACCGGCGCATCCAGCTACTCCCATTAGCGACCGATGGCCGGCATCCTGTACATCGCGTATCCGCTGCTGCCTGTCAGCGACCAGAGCTGCGGCGGCGCGGAGCAGGTGCTGCACACGCTCGAGGCCGAGATGTTCGCGCGCGGACACCGCACCACCGTCGCTGCCTGCGACGGCTCGCGCGTCACCGGCGAACTGCTTGCCATCGGCCCGCCTCCCGTTGCCGACGACCACCTCGCGGAGCGGCAGGAAGCGCTCCATCAGAAGGTCCTGGCGGCTCTCCGTTCGCGCTCCTTCGACCTCATCCACGACCACAGCGGCGCTCTCTGGCAGCATGCCCACGAAGCCAGCGTCCCGGTGCTAGCGACCTTGCATCTGCCGCGCCGGATGTATCCGCGCGAGCTCTTCGCGAACATCGCGCCCAACGTCTCGTTCAACTGCGTCTCCGCGTCGCAGGCGCGCGACTTCCGCGACCTGCCGAACCTCGCCGGCGTCGTCGAGAACGGCATCGCGCTCGAGCGCTTTCCGCTGACCGCGGAAAAGGGCGACTACCTGCTGTGGCTCGGCCGCGTCTGTGTCGAGAAGGGCGCGCACCTCGCCATCGAAGCCGCCGAGCGCGCGCAGCTTCCGCTGGTGCTTGCCGGTCAGGTGTATCCCTTCGCTTATCACCGCCGCTATTTCGCGGAGTGCGTGGAGCCGCACATCGCGCGGCACGACGTCCGCTGGGTGGAGCGGCCGGCGTTGGCGGAGAAGCTGGAGCTGCTGCGACGCGCGCGCGCCGTGCTGCTTCCCAGCCTCGTCGACGAGACCAGCTCGCTGGTCGCGCTCGAGGCGTGGGCGTGCGGCACGCCGGTCATCGCCTTCCGGCGAGGCGCGCTCGCGCAGCTCGTCCGGCCGGGCGTGAACGGCTTCCTGGTGGAGACGGCCGAGGAGATGGCGGGGGCCAGCCGCCGCGCCGGCGAGCTCGAGCCCGCCGCGTGCCGCGGCTCCGTAGAAGGGAAGTACACGGCGGAGCGCATGGCCGATGGCTACGCAGGCCTCCATGAACGGCTCGCCCGGCGGCCCCAGCTCAGCAGCGCCGCCTAGCTCGCGGCCTTGCGCGCGCCGATCAGGCCGGCTTCCATCGCGACCTGCTCCAGCTTCGCGCGCGTATCTTTCTTCATCGGGACCAGCGGCAGGCGATAGTTCTCCTGGATCCTCCCCATCATCGCCAGCACGGCTTTCACGGGCAGCGGGTTCGATTCGATGAAGTTCGCCTGCATCAGCGGCAGGAAGCGGCGGTGCAGCCGGCGCGCGTCGCTCCACTTGTTGGCGAGCGCGGCGCGGGTGATCGCGCCCATCTCCGCCGGGATCTCGTTCGACGCCACCGAGATCACGCCCACGCCGCCCAGCGCGATCACCGGAAGCGTGATGGCGTCGTCGCCGGAGAAGACCAGAAAGTTCTCCGGCACCGCGTTGAAGACGTCCGCGATCTGCGAGATGTTGCCGCTGGCTTCCTTCACCGCCACGATGTTCCTGATCTGCGCCAGCCGCGCCAGCGTCGCCGGCTCGATGTTCGCCGCCGTCCGCCCCGGCACGTTGTAGAGCACCAGCGGCTTGTCCACCGCCTCGGCGATGGCCTTGAAGTGCTGGTACTGGCCCTCCTGCGTCGGCTTGTTGTAGTAGGGCGACGCGGTCAGGATGGCGTCCACGCCCTTGATCTTTGCCACCGCCTTGGCCTTCTCCACCGCTTCCCGGGTCGCGTTCGAGGTGGCGCCGGCGACGATCGGCACACGCCCGGCAGCCTCTTCGATCGTCAGCTCGATGACGCGGCGGATCTCGTCGGCCGCCAGCGCGGGCGTTTCGCCCGTCGTCCCGCAGGGAACGAGGAAGTCGATGCCCGACTCCACCTGCCACTTCACCAGCGCGCGCAGCGCCGCTTCGTCGATGGAGCCGTCGGTCTTGAAGGGGGTTACGAGGGCGGTACCGCAGCCGCGAAGATTCATGCGACTAGTCTACTTTCCGGCTTGCTTAGTAAGCAGCACATCTTTGAACTCGAAGAAGCCCTGCTTGCCGCGCAGCCATTCGGCGGCGACCACCGCCCCCTCGGCGAAGCCGCGGCGCGACTTGGCGTCGTGCGTGAACATCATGGTGTCGTTGGGCGAGTCGAACAGCATCACGTGCGTGCCGACCACGTCGCCTTCCCGGATGCTGGTGATCTCCAGTTCCTTGCCGCTGATCTCCTGGATGATCTGCTGCATCCTTGCCGCCGTTCCCGAGGGCGCGTCTTTCTTCTGCGCGTGGTGGCGCTCCACGATGTGGGCGGCGTAGCCGTGCTTCAACGCGGCGGCGGCGGCGCGCGCGACCTCGAAGAACACGTTCACGCCGATGGAAAAATTCGGCGCGCAGAGCAGGGAACCATTCGACTCGCGCACCAGGTCGCGCACCATCGCCAGCTTGTCGTACCAGCCGGTCGTGCCCACGACCATCGGTTTCTTCGCCTGCATCGCGCCGATGATGTTGGGGATCACCGCCTGCGGCGTGGTGAAGTCGATGATCGCATCCACGTCGCGCAGGGCATCCGGGGTCAGCGCCGCGCCGCCCGGATTCTCCTCCGCGCCCATTACCCGGACCTCGTGGCCGCGCTCGCGCGCCACCGAGGCAACGAGCGCGCCGGTCTTCCCGCGGCCTAGGACAAGCAGTCTCATCGTTGGGATTCTACGCTCCACTCAGTCGAATACTGCCGGGTCGGCGTCCGCGAAGAACGTCTTGTGAAGACGCTGGACGACCTGCGGCACGTCGTCCTCTTCGATCACGAACGTGATGTTGATCTCGCTCGCGCCCTGGCTGATCATCCTCACGTTCACGTCGGAGATGGCGCTGAACACCTTGGCCGCCACCCCGCGGGTCCCGCGGATGTTCTCGCCCACCAGGCAGACGATGGCCTTGCGGCCCTCGTACTTCACCTCGGCCAGCTTGCCGAGGTCGGCGGCGATGGCGGGGATCGCTTCATTGGAATCCACCGTGAGCGAGACGCTGACCTCCGAGGTCGACACCACGTCGACGGCGCAGCGGTGGCGGTCGAAGACCTCGAAGATGGCCTTCAGGAAGCCGTGCGCGCCCAGCATGCGGGTCGCCACCACGTCCACGATGGTGATGCGCTTCTTCGCCGCGATGGCCTTGAACGGGTTCTTGCAGCCCGGCGCGCGCGCCACGATGCGCGTCCCTTCGTTCTTCGGGTTGCGGGAGTTCAGCACCAGCACCGGGATGTTCTTCTGGACGGCCGGCAGCAGCGTCGCCGGGTGCAGCACTTTCGCGCCGAAATAGGCCAGCTCCGCCGCCTCGTCGAAGCTGATGACCTTGATGCGACGGGCGTCGGGGCAAAGGTTGGGGTCGGTGGTCTTCATGCCGTCGACGTCGGTCCAGATCTCGATGCGGGCGGAGCCGATGCCGGCGCCGACGATGGCGGCGGAGAAATCCGAGCCGCCGCGGCCGATGGTCGTCGGCGCGCCGTCCTGGGTCGCGCCGATGAAGCCGCCCATCACCGGCACGCGGCCGCGCTCCAGCAGCGGGCGCACGTATTCGGCGAGCGCGTCGTTGATCTCGTCGAACAGCGGCGTGGCGCGCGTGTGCCGGTCGTCGGTCACGATGCACTGCCGCGCGTCGACCAGCGACGCGCTCAGGCCGCGCGCCGAGAAGGCCGCCGTCACCAATTTGCTGGAGAGGCGCTCGCCGAACGAGAGCACATTGTCGGTGGTCCGCGGCGTGAGCTCGCCGACCGCGGCGATGCCGCGCAGCAGCTCGTCGAGCGCGTCGAACTCGCCTTCCAGCTCGGAGTGGAATTGCGTGAAGACGCCGGTGCCGAGCAGCTCGCTGGCGGCGGTGTAGTGGCGCTCGCGCAGGCCGCGCGCGATGCCGAGCGCGGCCTCGCGGTCGCCGTTGCCGGCGGCGTTGGCGCACGCGACCAGCTGGTCGGTGACTTTGGCCATCGCGCTCACCACCACGACCGGCTGCTCCGCCAACCGCGATTGCACGATCGCGGCCGCGCGCGTGATGGCGGCGGCGTCCTCCACGGACGTCCCGCCGAATTTCATGACGAGGCTCAACCGATGTAGCCCTGCGCCTGGAGGAGTTCCGCGTTGAGCAGGGCCGCGCCCGCCGCGCCGCGGACGGTGTTGTGCGAGAGCAGCGTGAACTTCCAGTCGAGCAGCGGACACGGTCGCAGCCGGCCGATGCTGGCGCTCATGCCCGCGCCCCGCTCCACGTCGAGCCGCGGCTGCGGGCGGTCTGGCGCCGGGTCATAGAAGATGGGCTGGTCCGGCGCGCTCGGCAGGCGTTTCTCCTGCGCGACGCCGCGGAACGACGTCCACGCCTCGATGATCTCCTCGCGCGTCGCCGGCTTCTTGAGCTTCACCGAGACCGATTCGGTGTGGCCGTCTTCCACCGCAACGCGGTTGCACTGCGCGCTCACCACCATGTCGGCCAGCACCGCGCCCGCGCCGTTCATGCTGCCCAGCATCTTGCGCGGCTCGCTCTCCAGCTTGTCCTCTTCGTTCGCGATGAACGGGATCACGTTGCCGAGGATGTCGAGCGACGCCACCCCCGGATAGCCCGCGCCCGAGACCGCCTGCATCGTGACCACGAACACCTTCTCGACGCCGAATCTCTGCTGCAGCGGCGCCAGCGCCAGCACCAGCCCCATCGCCGAGCAGTTCGAATTCGTCACGATGAAGCCGCCGGACTTCTTGCGCCACGGCTGCTTGTCGATCAGCGTGAGGTGCGTCGGGTTGACCTCGGGAATGATGAGCGGAACATCCTGCTGCATCCGGAAGGCGCTGGAGTTCGAGACCACGGCGCAGCCGGCCTCGGCGAACCTGGGTTCCAGTTCCTGCGCGATCTTCGAGTCGAGGGCGGCAAAGATCACCTTCGGCGCGTCCTTCGGATCGGCCGGCGAGACGATCATGCTCGCGACCTTTTCCGGGATCGGCGTCTTCAGCCGCCAGTTCGCCGCCTTCGCGTAGGGAAGTCCGGCCGAGCGCTCCGAGGCCGCCACCCACGTGACCTCGAACCACGGATGCATCTCCAGCAGCTGGAGGAAGCGCTGCCCGACGATGCCGGTCGCGCCCAGGATGCCCACAGGCGTCTTGCTGTTCACCATTGTCCGTTCCGAGTGAAAAGCGATTTTACCATCCCGCTTCCGGGGCGATTTTTGGCCGCTGCTGGAGCGGGTTTTGATATGCTCCGCAGCGCACTGATCTGCCAGCCAAAGCCCCCATCGCTGGCCCGCGAGGCTGCCATGCCCGAGCTACGCCAGAACCGTGTCACGAAGGAGTGGGTCATCATCGCGACCGAGCGCGCCAAGCGCCCGGAGCAGCTCAGCGTGAAGCGCGACGTGAAGCCGCTCCCGGAATACAGCGAGAATTGCCCGTTCTGCGGTGGCAACGAGGCGCTCGCGCCCCCCGAGATCATGCACCTCGACCACGACGGCAAGTGGCAGATCCGCGTGGTCCCCAACAAGTTCTCCGCGCTCGCCCGCGAAGGCCAGCCGACGCGCCGGATCGAGCGCTCGCGCCGCACCATCAACGGCGTCGGCATCCATGACGTCATCGTCGAAGGCCGGCAGCACAACCTCACGACCGCGCTCCTGCCCGAGTCCCACGTCGCGAATATCTTCCGCGCCTACAAGCAGCGCTACGACGAGATCTCGCAGGACCCGCGCGTCCAGCAGATCATCATCTTCAAGAACCATGGCGGCACCGCCGGCGCCAGCCTCGAGCACCCGCACTCGCAGCTCATCGCCATCCCGGTCATCTCGCACCAGGTGCGAGAGCGTTTCGAGGAGGCGCTGCGCCACTACGACGAGTACGGCGAGTGCATCTTCTGCCAGCTCAACCACGAAGAGGTGCAGGAGGGTACGCGCATCGTCCTGGAGAGCGAGCACTTCATCGCCGGCGAGCAGTTCGCCTCGCCCACCCCTTTCGTCACGCACGTCTATCCCAAGCGCCACATGGCGAGCTTCGGGGACATCAACGAGGAGGAGCTGGTGGACCTGGCGCGGGTCATGAAGACGATCCTGGGCAAGCTCTACTACGGCCTCGAGAATCCCGACTTCAACTACGCCATCCGCACCGCGCCCGCTGAGAGCCGCGGCGTGAAGTACTACCACTGGTACATCAGCATCATCCCGCGGCTCACCAAGGTCGCCGGCTTCGAGCTCGGCTCCGGGATGTTCATCAACGTGGTGTTGCCGGAAGCCGCGGCCGAGTTCCTGCGTAACGTCAAGATCCCGGAGCAGGCGGCGGGGGCGGCGAAGTAGGCTAGCTCGCGCTGGTTTCGGGCTCGTTCCCTTTCACCACGTACTCGTCGATCAGCACCGCGACCCACGCGGCCGTCGGCACCGCTACCAGCGCGCCCGGAACGCCCGCCAGCGCTCCGCCCAGCGCCAGGGCGATGATCACTGCGACCGGCGGCAGGTCCACCGTCTGCTTCATGATCCTCGGCGTCAGGAACGCATTCTCCACCTGCTGGTAGACCAGGTAGAAGATGAGCACGCCGGAGAGCTTCGCCCAGCCGTCCGTCGATGCCACCAGCGACGCCAGGATCAGCGACACGATGGGACCCACGATCGGGATGATGTTGGCCAGGCCCGCGATCACCGCCAGCAGGTAGAAGTACCGCACGTGCAGCAGTCCGAAGACCACGAAGGCCGCCACGCCCAGGATCAGCATGAGCGCGAGCTGCCCGATCAGCCAGTTGCGCACCCGCCGCTGCGCGCGCCGCAGCGTGGGGTCGAGCCGCGCGCGCTGCCGCGCAGGGAACAGCGACATCGCCCACTGGAACGCGTGCTCGCCGTCGATGATGAAGTACGCCGTCATGATCAGGCAGCTGAAGAAGGCGAACACGCCGCCCGCCACTCCCTTGAACAGCCCCAGCAGCCCGCCCAGTGCCGCCGTGGCATGCTGCTGCAGCGCGCCCAGGTCGATGCGGTCGGCATACGGGATGCGATGGAAGCGCTCGTTCAGCTCGGCGGTGCGGCTCGGCGCTTCCTCCGCCAGGGTGCGCAGGTCGTGGAACACCGGCGGCAGCGCGAAGATGAAGAAGATGGTCAGCGCGGCGAGCCCCGCCACGATCACCAGCAGGATGGCGAGCCCGCGGCTGGGATGCCATTTCCCGATGCGCAGCCGCTGTACCTGCTCGACCGCGGGGAAGACCACGACCGCCGCCAGCGCCGAGACGTACACCAGCAGCACGACGCCGCGCGCCAGATAGATGAACAACAGGAATAGCGCCACGCCGTAGGCGAACAGGATGTTCTTGCGCTGATCGGCTGCCAACCGGCCTCCAGGTGCGACGGACCCTACGTGCGCAGGACCTCGGTCTTATTCGCCGGGATGAGGATGCGGAGAACCTTGTAGGAATCCGCCGGGTCCACCCAGATGTCCCACGCGATCTCGTCGGCCGTCAGCTTGACGTGCAGCACCTCTCGCTCCGAGCCCTTCCACGAGATCTTTTCGAGTCCGACCAGCTCCAGCGCGACGATGGCCTTGATGTGCTGCGCCGGGACGAGGATCCCCAGCTTCCCGGGGACGCATGCGAATTTCCCATCCTTCGTCCCGCAGTTCCCGCCGAGATATCGCCAAACGATGAGTTGCCGGTGGGTGAAGAAGTTGTCGTCCAGGATGAAGGTGGACGGCGGCGTCATGTACGGCAATTCGTCGGGCTTCTTCCCGGCCACGAGTGTGACCTTCTGCAGAAGAATGCCGCCACTGACTTCGACCGTGGTCTGGGCCTTGCCCGGGCTCAACTCTTTCCAGTCATAGTGCACCAATTCACCGGTTGCGTTGAGCTGCAGGGTGGAAGATTGCTCGGCCTTGGTTCCGGCCACCACCTTGATGGTCGAGGTGGTGACGCTGCCGGCGGCATTCTGCTGGATCTTGAAGTGCTCGGTGCCGACGCGCTTGCCGTCGACCAGCACCTCGAAGCTGCCGGAATCCACCGTCGTGCCGCTCTCTTTCTTGGCGGCCGCCGCGGCAGCGAACAGGGCGAGGGAGATCAGTATTGCCAGGGCTACGAGCGATCGCTTCACTTCTGCCTCCGATGAGCCATGCCAGTCTCGATCGAATCCTGCACCCGCGCCGCCACCTGTTCCACGTCGCCGGCGGCGGAATCCACCCGCACGTCGGCGGCGGCATAGAGCGCCTGGCGCCGCGCATGCAACCTGCGGAAGCCGGCTTCATCCAGCGCCAGCGGGCGCGTCCCGGGCGTGCGACGCGTGCGCGCGAGCAGCGTCTCGAGCGGCGCCTCCAGCGCCACCAGGATGCCGCGCTCCCGCACTGCCCGCAAGTTCGCCGCGTCTTCCAACGTCCCTCCGCCCAGCGCGATGACCGCCGGCGCGTCGCCGAGCCGCTCGAGCAAGGCCGCGAGCGCCTCGCTCTCCAGCCGCCGGAAACCGGCTTCGCCTGAAGTCTCAAAGATCTCGGCCACGCTCTGCCGCGCGCGCTCCACGATGAGCGCGTCCAGGTCGTGGAACGCGCATCCCATGCGCCGTGCGAGCGCGGCGCCCACACTCGTCTTGCCGGCGCCCATGAATCCCGTCAGGAATACGGTGCGACTCGGCGTCATCGTGTGCGTGAACGGTGGCGGCTTTCGCCGCCACCGGTTTTTCACTGCTTCTTGACGCGGATTTTACCACTGAAGGAACGGAGGTCGACCGAGGAGGAAGCGGCCTTGGAGGTGCCTACCAGGGAACGTGGCGCGCCGGCCTGCATGCCCGGCATCTCCTGCCCCGCGAGGTCGTTCTGCACGCTGCCGCGGATGGAGTGCGCCTTCAGGCTGATGGCGGCACTCGCCGGCACCGTGACCTCGATGTTCCCGGAGTTGTTCGTGAGGATGTACTCGCCCGAGCCGCCGAAGTCGCCGTCGTAGTAAATGCTGCCCTTGCCGGCGTTCACGTTGAGGTGCGGACCGGTCACGGCTTTCAGCGTGACGTCGCCGCTCACCGTGGTCACCTCGATGTGCGAGTTGCTGAGCGAGAACAGGTTCACCGGGCCGTCCACGGTGCGGACGTGCACGTGCCCGTTCGAGGAGTCGCGCACTTCCACGCGCCCCGAATCTGCTTCGACTTCGACGTCGGCGCGCACGCGTTCGACGCGCACGCTCCCGCTGCCGCCGCGGACGGTGATGTCCACGTCGGCCGGCACCGTGACTTCGTACTCCACGCGCGCGGCGTCGCCCGCGGCCTTGCCGCTGGTGCGTGCGTCGATGCGGCTGCCGTACTGGTTCGCTTCCACCGCCATCTGGTCGGAGTGCGTGGTCGCGACGATCAGCACCTGGCGGCCCGCGCCGCTCTTCACCGTCACCGCGCCGTGCAGGTTGGTCACGGTCACGCTCGACCCGCTGGCGGCGTTGAACTTGAATTCGTTGCGCTTGTCGGCGGCGAGAGCTCCCGTCGCCAGCAGGGCGATCGCGGCGATCCGCAGCCCGAAGTTGGCTTTGCCCATACGTCCTCTCCTGCCGGTCGTCGGCACGGCGCCGTGGGATCCCGCCGTTGCTCCTGCGCCGGTCTTCATTGCGTCGGCCCCGAGGTCGCGATGTCGTACAGCATCGCCTTCTGCTCGTACGCCTGCATCAGGTGCGCGCGCGCCTGCTCGTCGCCCGGATTCTCCTCCAGGCTCTTCTTCGCGTCTGCGATGTAGGAGTTCACGTCCTGCAGGCTGCGCCTGTAGACTTCCGCGCGCTCTGGCCGCCGCTGCTGCACGACCGCGATCAGTTGCTGATCGTCGGCGTCGCCCGCGGCGTCATGCGCCGGCGTTGGCACGTTCGCCGTCGGCGTGCCGCTCGTCGGGCTCATGCGCGTGCCCACGATCCACACCGCCACCAGCGCCAGCGCCGCGATGGCTCCCCAGCGCGCCAGGTTCCCCCAGCGCGCGCCTCCGGGGATCAGCGCCGGTTGAAATCGGCCGGCCGTTGTCGGCCGCACCAACCCTTCCCGCTCTAGCGAGCTTTGGATCCCCGCCCACACCTTCGGGCTCGGATCGTGCATCGGCACCAGCAGCTTCGCCTGTTCGGCGATGTACCGCAGGTCCTGGACCAGGTCCGAGCACACCGCGCAATCCCTCAGGTGCGCTTCCTGCTCCGGACTCGCACCGCCATCGATGATGCTCGGCAGCGCCTTCTGAAACTCTGCGCAGGTCATGTTCTTGTACTTCCTCTCCCCGAAAACTTCCTCTGTTGCTTTTCGACTGCTCCCGGCGGCCTTTGCGGCTCTTCTCGGGTCTTACCTGCGGCTCGCTTTCTGTTCCGCCTTGCTCAACTTGAGCAGGTCGCGCAGCTTCATGCGGGCCTTGTGCAGCTGCGACTTGCTGTTGCCGATCGAGCACCCCATCATTTCCGCGATTTCGTTGTGCTCGTACCCTTCAATGTCGTGCAGCACGAAGATGATCCGGTAGCCCGGCGGCAGGCTCTCGATCGCCCGCTCCAGGTTCACCCGGTCGATCGACCCGGCCAGCACGTTGTCACGCGCGCCGATGTCTCTCTTCGGGCCGTCTTCCTGCTGGGGCTCCATCGTCTCTTCCAGCGAGACTTCCGGCAGTCCCTTCTTGCGCAGGTGCATCAGCACGACGTTCACCGCCAGCCGATGCAGCCAGGTCGAGAACGCCGACTCCCCGCGGAACGTCGCGATCTTGCGATACAGCTGCAGGAACGCTTCCTGCGTGAGGTCTTCGGCCTCGGCCGTGTTCCCGGTCATTCGCAGGCAGAGCGAGTACACGCGTCGCTTGTGCAGCCCATAAAGGGCTTCGAAAGCTTCCGCGTCACCCCGTTGGGCCCGCTGGATCGCCTCTGCCTCTGAGAGCCCGGGAGCTATCAGTTTTTTCGCTTGTGTCAATTGCGCCTTTAGCAGGCCGCTTATTCAAATAGATGCGGCTAAGTAGCTGATTCGTTGTACTGCTGCTCTGAGAATTCCCGCCACTCGACTGGAATCACGGGACTTATGAGACCTTGGGCCGGTCCTGCGCTGCGGCCGCCCCCGCTCCCGGGTGTGCCGCTGTAACAGAGAGTGTAAAAGCTGCCACTTTAGTTGCCTAGCGGCTCCTCGTTTCCCGGCATCTGTACTAATCCAGCGCGGATGGCGGCGGCAGGTTTTTGCCGTTTCCTTGCCCTGAGCCGGACCGAAGCGCAACGGCGACAAGTCCGGCTACGCCATCCGGCTACGCCTTGATGGTCTCCAGCCCATGCGCCTGCTTTCCGCGCTCCGCCTGCCACAGCAGGAAGGAGAACAGGATGCCGGCCAGGCTCACTCCGGCCAGGATCCAGAGCATCGGCAGGTAACCCGGAGGATTGCTCGGGCTGGCATTGAACTTGTCCTGGCTGAAGCCGATGGCCTGGTTCATCGCCAGCCAGCCGACTTGCTGGCATAGCGTCATCAGGGCATAGGCGCTGCCCAGCCGCCGCTCCTCCACCAGGTACGCCACCGACGGCCACATGATGGCCGGGATGAGCGAGAACGCCACGCCCAGCATCCCGACCGGTATCCAGAGCGTGACGTGCGAGTAGCCCATCATGACGAACACGATGGGCATCAGCACGGAGCCGAACAGCATGAAGGTCGCGCGCTTGCCGACCTTGTCGGCGATCAACCCGAATACCGGCGTCGCCCACATCGACATCAGCGGCAAGAACCCATTCAGGGCGCCGGCGCTCTCCCGCGTCCGGCCGTGCGCGCTCATGAAGTAGTCGATCCCGAACAGCCGGAACGAGAACACGGTAGCGTAGAACGTGACGCACAGCGCCACGATGTACCAGAACGTCCGGCCGAACAGGAAGGCATCCTTGATCTTGAGCTTGTCAGTCGCGGCTGCTTCGCCGACCTGGAACCGCGTCTCGGCGCGCGCTTCCAAGATCCAGTAGGTGACCGCCGCGGCGACGCAGATGCCGCCGGCGATCACCCCGATATACAGCGGGCGGTACCAGGTGCCGTCGTACGACCACGACGCCCACGTCGGCGTGTTGTCCGCCAGCCACGACGCCGCGCGCGCGATCAGCAGGTTCACGCCGAACGCGAAGCTCAACTCCTTCCCCTTGAACCATTTTGCGAGCGCGGTCGTCACCGCGACGATCAGCGGCTCCGCGCCCATGCCGAGCAGGAAGCGCGCGCCCAGCATCGACCACGCCTTGCCGCTCAGGACCATCCATACGGAAGCGATCAGGCAGAGGATCGCGAACAGGGTGATGGACTTCTTCGTCCCGAAGCGGTCGACGATGATGCCGCCCACCGCGAGCGCGATGATGGCCGCTGCGTTATAGAAGCTGTTGAGGTAGCCGATGACCGTGGCGGAGAAGCCCAGCTGGTCTTTGAAGATGTCGACCAGCGGGTTGATGCTGTCGAAGATGTAGTAGTTCCCGAACATCGCCATGCTCAGGAAGAACAGCACCAGCCAGCGGTAGGCGAGGGAAGGGCGCGGCAAGCCGGAGTTTGGGACCGCGTCAGCCATGCGTCATCTCCTGACGAGCAGCAGGAACGCAACAAGATAGCAGATAGTCCCCCTAACCACGGTCATTCCGAGCGAGCAAAAAACAACGGGCCTCGCGAGTGCGAGGCCCGTGAGCGCGCGCCATGTTCGGCTCCGCCTGCCGGCGCGTGCGGACGTCGGACGTGGGTCGGCTTACTTGGGCAGCTTGGGCGCGAACGGGCTGCGCTTCTTCCCCTTCGGCGGCCCCTGCGGCTGCTGCTGGTCGGCGGGCGCGGCTTCCTCGCCTTGCGGGAGCGCCGCGTTGTCCTGCGCGCCCATCACGTTCACGTCGCTGCGCGCGTTCAGCCGCGCGATGTCTTCGTTGGTGAAGACCTTGCCCGCCTGCGTCACGCGCCCGCGCTTGTACTGCGCCGCGATCTCCGCCAGGCTGCGGTTGTCCGCCGGCTGCGCCGTCGTGGTCGCCCCGGCAAAACTCTTGCCGCTCAGGTCGAGGTAGGCGGCCGGCGCCTCTTCCGCGTTCGGGTTCGCCTGCGGCTGGATGGCGTTCTTCTGCACGCCCACGCTGAAGGTCGTCGGCGCCGAGATCGTTCCCGGCGTGGTCGGCGAGCTGGTCGCGCCCGCCGGCGCGCCCGGCATGTTGCTGGTCGCGCCTGGAGCCGGCATCACCGTCTCGAAGTGGATCTCGGGGGAGACGGCGCCCGGCGCCGCGTTGCCGGTGCCTACGACGCCCGTCGTGTTCACCGTGGTGTTGCTCGTGGCGGGCGCGGGATTCGTGGTGGTGCTGGTCGTGCCCGGAGCCGGAGGCAGCGCCGTGCCCGGCTGTGCCGGCTGCGGAGCCGCGCTGGTGGTGGCCGGCGCCGGCGTGTTGGCGTTGGTGTCGGCGCTGGCTCCGGTGTTTGTTCCGGAGGCGGGCGAGGTGGCGGTGACCGAGGAGCCCGACGGCGGCGCTGCCGGGGTAGAGCCGCTGCTGCTGCTGGTCTGCGCGAACGCGGACGCGGCGGCGAAGATCAGGATGACGATCAAACTCAGGCGATGCATGGGGTTCTCCCTACAACGTGGGACTAAGGGAGTTGGATTACTACCTGATTAACAGGGGATGCCAGCCGCTGCACAGGATTTGCTGCTATCGGTTGAGAGGCTGGGAGGGCCAGTTACGACCCGATAAATCGCGCATACAGCGAGCGTGCCACCGCGGTGTCGGTGGTGCCCTTGATGATGGCGCGGCCGTCGGGGAACAGCGTCAGCTCGTACGGCGCGCGGAAGAACTTCAGCACGAAGTCGTTGTGCCGGACCTGGCCATGCGGCTCCAGGCGGAGCTTCATCTCTTCGAAGTCCACCGGGCGCTGCCGCTCGTGGATCTGCACGGAGTTCCGGCCGCACAGCGTGATCTGCGGCCGCGACTCGCCGGCCAGGTGGACGAAATCGCGCTCGCCGCACGCGCGGCAATCCGGCCTCGGCTTCCCGGCGGAGATCTCGGAGCGCTCATTCGTCCACACGTCGAACGAGAGCAGCGTGCGCCGCACCTGGTCCCGCGCCCCCACCAGGAACTTGAGCGCCTCGGTGGCCTCGAGCGACGCCACCAGGTTGGCCGCCGAGTTCAGGATGCCGGAAGTGTCGCAGGTCTCGACCACGCCCCGCGGCGGAGCAGGGAAGACGCAGGCCAGGCACGCCGTTTCGCCCGGCACGATGTTCATGGTCACGCCGTAACTGCCCACGGCCGCCGCATAGATCCACGGACGGCCTTGCTCCACGCAGTAGTCATTCACCAGGTAGCGCGTCTCGAAGTTATCGGTGGCGTCGAGCACGAGATCGCTCTCGCCGAGCAGCTCGCGCACGTTGGCCGGCGTGAGGTCGGCGACGTGGGGTTCGACGACGATGTCGCTGTTGAACGCCGCGATCTTCCGCGCCGCGGCGATCGCCTTGGGCAGCGACTCGGCGGCGTCGTGCTCGTCGAACAGCACCTGCCGCTGCAGGTTGCTGGGTTCCACGTAGTCGCGGTCGATGATGCGCAGCGTGCCCACCCCCGCGCGCGCCAGCAGCGCAGCCACCGCGGAGCCGGTCGCCCCGCATCCAACCACCGCGACACGGCCGGCAGCCAGCTTGCGCTGGCCTTCCGCCCCGAGGGGGCGGAACAGCAACTGGCGGGAATAACGTTCGGTCGGGTCCACGGTCGAGGATTTCCGAATCGGCAAAGGGCAACGAACCTTTTATTATAGGGTTCGAGAGAGCAAGCGGCATGGCCGGGCCTGCCGCCGCTGGTCGGTCTCTCTCGTCTATTCGTGCACCCGGGACCTGGATCCGACGCCTGAACACGACTGCGAAGGGCGACAAGACAATATTGGCGGCGCTGAAAGCGATCTCCCAGAGACTTCGCACGTGGCTGTGGCTGCTGGCGCTGGTGTGCGCCGGCGCGCCCGCGCTCGCCCAGACCGCCCCGCCCCCACCGCACTCCACGCCGGCGCAGCCCTCCCAGACTCACATCGCGGAGTTCTCCGCGCTCGCGCGTTTCAGCGGGCTGCGGGTCCACGAGATCCGTTTCGCCGGCGCCATCCCGGATGAGCCGCGCCTACGCGAGCGCGTAGTCCAGGAAGTCGGCCAGCCCCTGGACCGCAACAAGGTCCGCCGCAGCATCCAGGCGCTGCACGCCACCGGCCGCTTCGCCGAGGTCCACGTGGACGCGGAGCGCACCGCGACGGGCGAAGTCGACCTCACCTTCGTCGGCGAGCCCAACTACTTCATCGGGTGGATCCGGATGTCCGGCATCCCGCGCTACGGGCCCACCGACAGCCAGCTCCGCAACGCCACTAAGCTCGATCTGGGCGAGCTGCTGTTGCCGGAAAAGATCGCCACCGCGATCGACGGCATCAAGAACGTCTTGCGCGACCAGGGATTCTTCCAGTCCGAGGTCGCGGCCGAGGAGCAGCGCCATCCCGAGACGCAGCAGGTCGACCTGCTCTTCCACATCACGGCCGGGGAGCGCGCCCGCGTGGGCGCCGTCGTTTTCCAGGGCGATTTCGGTTACACCCCTGCCGAGATGGTCTCGATCTCGCAGCTCTACACCGGCGACAAGGTGACCAGCGGCAAGGCGCAGCGCGCCATGGACCGCTTGCGCAAGAAGTACAACAAGAAGGACCGCCTCGAGGCCGACGTCGTCCTGCTGCGCTCCGAGTACCAGCTCGCCACCAACACCGTCGACTACACCTTCCAGGTCGATCGCGGCCCGACCATCGACCTGCACCTGCGGGGCGCCAAGATCCGCAAGGGGAAGCTCAAGAAATACATCCCCATCTACGAAGAGAACGCGGTCGACGACGACCTGCTCAACGAGGGCCGCCGCAACCTGCGCGATTACTTCCAGACGCAGGGCTACTTCGACGTCGACGTCAACTTTCGCCAGCCACCGGCCGAGGGCGACCACCGTCATGTCGAGTACATCATCGAGAAGGGCGAGCGCCACAAGCTCACCGACCTCATCATCCAGGGGAACGAATACTTCCCCGAAGACATCATCCGCGAGCGCATGCTGCTGCAGCCCGCCGGATGGCTGCTCTCCCACGGACGCTTCAGCCAGTCCATGCTCTCGCGCGACATCAGCTCCATCGAGGACCTCTACCGCTCCAACGGGTTCCAGGACGTGCAGGTCACCGGCGACGTGCAGGACGACTACCAGGGCGAGACCGGACGCATGCGCGTCACACTCACCATCAAGGAAGGCCCCCAGACGCGCGTCCGCACCCTCGCCATCGAGGGCAACAACTCCATCTCCGACGAGACGCTGCGCCAGCTGCTCAACACCAGCGAGGGCCAGCCCTACTCCGACTTCAACGTCGCCACCGACCGCGACGCCATCGTCAACTACTACTTCGACCACGGCTTCCCCCAGGTCTCGTTCGAGTCGGAAGCCAAGCCCATGCCCGGCGATCCTCAGCGCATGGACGTCACCTACCGCATCGTGGAAGGCCAGCCGGTCTTCATCGACCGCGTCCTCATCGCCGGCCTGCATTTCACCCGCCCCTACGTCGTCGACCGCGAGCTCCAGGTGCACAACGGCGCGCCGCTCAGCCAGGCTGACATGCTCGAGACCCAGCGCCGCCTCTACGACCTCGGCATCTTCAACGAGGTCAACATCGCCATCCAGAACCCGGACGGCGAGGCGCGCGAGAAGAACGTCCTGCTGCAGCTCACCGAGGCCCGCCGCTGGACCTTCAACTACGGCTTCGGCATCGAGATTGCCACCGGCTCCGAGCCGGGCGCCACCGACCCCCAAGGCCGCACCGGTGTGAGCCCCCGCGTCTCCTTCGACGTCACCCGCATCAACTTCATGGGGCGCAACCACACGCTCATCTTTAAGTCCCGCTTCGGCCGCCTGCAGCAGCGCGGCCTCTTCAGCTACGAGGCCCCGCGCTGGTTCGACAACGAGGACCTCAAGCTCACCATCACCGCCTTCTTTGACGACACCCGCGACGTCCGCACCTTCACCGCCCAGCGTCTCGAAGGCTCCGCGCAGATCGAGCACAAGGTCAGCAAGATCACCACCCTGCTCTATCGCATGACCTACCGCCGCGTGAAGGTCGACCCGCGCACGCTCGTCATCGACCCCTTCCTCATCCCGCTGTTCTCGCGCCCGGTGCGCATCGGCATGCCCAGCCTCACCTACATCCGCGACAAGCGCGACGACCCTCTCGAGACCACCAAGGGCACTTACACCCTGGCCGACATGGGCGTCGCGCCCGAGTTCCTCGGCTCCGAGGCCAGCTTCTCCCGCTTCCTCATCCAGAACAACACCTACCACGCGTTCACTTTCGACAAGAAGCGCTGGGTGTTCGCGCGCTCCACGCGCCTCGGCATCGAGAAGCCCTTCGGCCCCGCCGGATTCGTCCCGCTGCCCGAGCGCTTTTTCGGCGGCGGATCGAGTTCCCACCGCGGCTTTGCCATCAACCAGGCCGGCCCGCGCGACCGCGAGACCGGCTTCCCCCTCGGCGGCGAGGGCATGTTCATCAACAACCTGGAGCTGCGCACGCCGACCATTCCGCTCCCGCTGGTCGAGAACAACCTCAGCCTCGTCTTCTTCCATGACATGGGCAACGTCTTCGCCACCGCCAGCGACATCTTCCCCAGCCTCTTCCGCGTCTCGCAGCCGCACAAGAGCCAGTGCGAGCTGCTGACGGTCACTGCGCGCTGCGACTTCAACTACAACTCGCAGGCGTTGGGCGCCGGCATCCGCTACCGCACCCCCATCGGCCCCGTGCGCGTTGACTTTGGGTATAACCTGAACCCACCGACGTTCCCGATCCGCCGCGAGACGCGCTCGGACACGTTGTCGCACTTCAATTTCTTCTTCTCCATCGGGCAGACGTTCTAGCCATGACGACTCGCCGTCTCCAACTCGCGCTCCTCCTGCTCGTGGGCGCGCTCGCCACTGCCGAGACGCTCGACCGCGTCGTCGTCGTCGTGAACAAGGGCATCATCCTCGCCAGCCAGTGGGACGAGGCCATCCGCTTCGAAGCGCTCTCCTCCGGCCGCGCCGTCAACACGCTCACCGACGCCGAGTGCGACGCCGCCCTCGATCGCCTCGTCGACCAGGAACTCATCCTCCAGGAGATCGGCCTCACCACCTACCGCCCGGTCCCCGCCGCCGAGGTCGACGCCAAGGTCGCCAACCTCCGCCACCAGCTCGCGCCCGCCGCCGACGACCAGCAGTGGCGCTCCCTGCTCACCAGCTACGGCCTCACCGAGGACGACGTCCGCTCCCACATCGCCGGCTACCTCGACATCCTGCGCTTCGTCGACCTCCGCTTCCGCCCCAGCATCCATATCGACGCGCGCAACGTCGAAGCCTATTACCGCGACACGCTTGTTCCCGAGTTGCGGTCGAAAGGATTGAACCCGCCCCCGTTGCCGCAGATCTCGGACCAGATCGAAGAGCTTCTGGTGCAGCAGCGTATCGATGAACTCCTCACCGCTTACTTGAAGAACCTGCGCACCCAGTCGCGCATCCAGCGGCTCGAGGAGAAGGCGCCGAAGTCGGAGGCCAGGGCACGATGAGCACGGAAGCCGAGCTGCGCTTGCGCCGCCGCCGTCGCCGCCGCCTCATCCGCCGCGCGACCATCGGTTTCTCGCTGTTCGCCATCGTCAT
This sequence comes from Terriglobales bacterium, assembly GCA_035457425.1. Classification (NCBI taxonomy): domain Bacteria; kingdom Pseudomonadati; phylum Acidobacteriota; class Terriglobia; order Terriglobales; species Terriglobales bacterium. The sequence continues at coordinate 7,802 of DATIBR010000103.1, read as the reverse complement.
CGCCGCCGGGCTCTACCTCACCAGTTCGAGCTTCCAGAACACTGTCCGGCGCAAGCTCGTCACCGAACTGGAACGCGTCACCGGCGCCCGCGTCGAGATGAAGCACTTCCGCTGGAACGTCTCGCGCCTCGAGGCCGAGGCCATCGACGTCACCCTGCACGGCCTCGAAGGCCCCGACGAGATCCCCTACGCGCACGCCGACCGCCTTTACGCCCGCGCCAAGATCCTCTCGTTCTTCGGCCGCGAAGTCGGCTTGCGCGACGTGCGTATCGAGCACCCCGTCATCCACATCATCGTTTTCCCGGACGGCAGCACCAACCAGCCCGTCCCCAAGGTCAAGACCGAGAGCAAGAAGTCGCCGGTCGAGCGCCTGTTCGAGCTCCAGGTCGACCACGCCGAGATCGTCGACGGCATGCTGCTATTCAACGACCACCGCATCCCTTTCAACTTCTCCGGCAATGATGTGAAAGCGGAGATGGGCTATGACCTGTTCGCGCAGCGCTACAACGGAAAGTTCGAGATCGGCCAGATGGACGCGCGCTACACGAACTTCCTGCCGGTGCGCTCCAACCTCCAGGTCGAGTTCAGCCTGGCGCGCTCGACCGCCGAGCTCAAGGCGCTGCACTGGGCCTCCGCGAAATCGCGCATCGACGCCAGCGGCAGCATGGAGAACTTCAACGACCCGCGCATCAAGGCCGCCTACCAGGTCTCGCTCGACCTCGCCGAACTCGGCGCCATCTCGCGCACGCCGCAGCTGCGCTCCGGCAAGCTCGCTGCCGGCGGGCAGGGAACCTACACCGTCGCCGACATCTCGACCTCCGGCCGCGTCACCTTGCAGAACGTGACCTGGGCGCAGCCCGGCATGGAAGTCCCGGGCCTCAACGCCAGCGCCAACTACTCCGCCACGCGCGACCGCATCTCCATCAGCAGCCTGACCGGCACGGTCTACGGCGGACGCCTCTCCGGCCAGGCCGACGTCTTCCACTGGTCCGAGGCCGCCGAAAAGACCGGCGCCAGAACCAAGCCGACCGCCGGCCAGCCGCAGCGCGGACTCGCGAACCTGAAGCTCTCCGGCATCAGCGTCGCGCAGGTCGCCGCCGCGCTCTCCACCCCCAGGCTGCCGCTCTCGAAGGTCCAGCCGGTCGGCGCGGCCGACGGTACGCTCGACCTGCAGTGGCTCGGCTCGCCGCGCAACTTCGAAGCGAACATCGCGCTCGACGTCGCTCCGCCGCCCAATCCCGCGCCGCAGCAACTGCCGGTCAACGCCCGCGTGCGCGCCGCCTACCAAGGGCGCTCGCAGGTCATCCAGGTCGCCGAACTGAGCCTCGCGACCCGCGCGACGCGCCTCAATGCCGCCGGCACGTTCGGCTCCGAGACCGCGCGGCTCAACGTGGCGCTCAACACCAACGACCTGCGCGAGTTCGAGCCCGCGCTCGCCGCGCTCCATCGCACCGGGCCGCTGCCGGTCCAGGTCAACGGCCGCGCCTCCTTCACCGGACGCGTCTTCGGCAAGCTCGCGCAGCCCTCCGCCGCCGGCCACCTCGAGGTCACCGACTTCGACACCATCCTCGTGCTGTCACAGAACGAGCCGCCGCCGGAAGCGCAACCCGCTGCGGGCGCCCCGGCGCCCCCGCCGCAGCGCACGCGCGTCCACTGGGATTCGCTCGTCGGCGACGTGGAATACACGCCATCGCTCGCCGCCATCCGCCAGGGCACGCTCACGCGCGGCAAGGCGCGGCTCGACGTCGAGGCGAGCGCGCAACTCGTCAAGGGCGCCTTCAACGACAGCACGGCCTTCCAGGCGCGGCTCGGCATCCGCGACGCCGACGTGAAAGATCTTCAGACGCTTCTCGGCTACGACTACCCGGTCACCGGGACGCTGAACGCGTCGCTCACCGTCACCGGAACGCGCAACGACATGCGCGGCGGCGGCGGGATCCAGCTCGCCGGCGGGTCTATCTACGGCGAGCCCTACAAGTCGCTCACCGCCGACCTGCGGCTCGCCGGCCGCGAGGCCCAGCTCAACAACCTCGTCTTCGCCCATAACGGCGCCCGCATCACCGGCAACGCCGCCTACGACACCGGCGCCAACACCTTCCGCTTCGACCTGCGCGGCGCCGACTTTCAGCTCGCCGGCTTCCGTCAGCTCCAGACCCCGCGCTTCACCGTGGAGGGCGTGGCCAGCTTCTCCGCGCAGGGTTCGGGCACGGTGGAAGAGCCGGTCATCAACGGCAAGCTCTCGGTCCGGAACCTAGTCCTCAACGGGGAAGAGACCGGCGACCTGGAAGCCTCGGCGGTCACCCACGGCCCCGACATGAAGCTCACCGCGCGCTCCCATCTCGAGAACGCCGAGCTCGCGCTCGATGGCGACGTCCGCCTTCGCGGCGACTTTCCCGCGCAGATGCGCCTGCGCTTCGCCCACGTCGACATCGATCCCATCCTCCGCGCCTACCTGCAGGGCCGCGTGACCGGCCATTCGCAGATGGTCGGCGCCGTCGACGTGAGCGGCCCGCTGCGGTCCTGGCGGCGGCTCACCGTCCAGGGCAGCATTGACCAGATCTCCGCCGAGATCGAGAAGCTGCGCATCAACAACCAGGGGCCCATCCGCTTCGCCATGGCCAACGAGGTCCTGCGTGTGGAGAGCCTGCATCTCGTCGGCGATCAGACCGACCTGCAGGCCTCGGGCAGCGTCGGCATCGGCGGCGCGCACGAACTCGACGTCCGCGCCGACGGCCGCGTCAACCTCAAGCTTGTCCAGACCTTCAACCGCGACCTGCTCGGCTACGGCGAGACCACGCTCGCCCTCAACATCCGCGGCACCACGCAGAAACCCCAGATGCAGGGCCGCGTCGAGATCCGCGAGGCTGGCATCTCCTTCATCGACCTGCCCAATGGCCTTTCCAACATCAACGGCGCCCTCGTCTTCAACGAGAACCGCCTCCAGGTCGAGAAGTTGACCGCCAAGAGCGGCGGCGGCTTGCTCGAGCTCGGCGGCTTCATCAGCTACGCCAACGGCATCTACTTCAACCTCTCCGCGCACAGCGGCGACATCCGCCTGCGCTATCCGCCTGGCGTCAGCGCCCTCGCCAACGCCGACCTCCGCTTCGTCGGCACCACCGCCAACTCGCTGCTCTCCGGCGACGTCACCGTCACGCGCTTCGGCCTGAACCCGCGCTTCGACTTCGCCCTCTATCTGGCGCGCTCCAAGCAGCCGCCCGCCATGCCGAAGCCCGATTCGCCCCTCAACAACCTGCGCTTCGACGTCCACATCGTCTCCACCCCCGAGCTCCAAGTCGAGACCTCTCTGGCCAAGGTCTCCGGCAACGTGGACCTTCACCTGCGCGGGACGGCGGCGCACCCCGTGATCCTCGGCAAGGTCAACGTCATCCAGGGCGACGTCTTCTTCAATTCCACCAAGTACCACCTGGAGCGCGGCGACATCACCCTCACCAATCCCGTTCGCATCGAGCCCGTGCTGAACATCGAAGCCAGCGCGCGCGTGCGCGAGTACGACATCACCCTCGGCTTCCACGGCACGCTCGACAAGCTGAGCACCACCTACCACTCCGATCCGCCGCTGCCGACCGGCGACATCATCGCGCTGCTCGCGCTCGGCCGCACCCAGGAAGAGCAGGTGCTCCAGCCCACCTCGCAGCAGTCCTTCACCGAGACGGCGTCCAACGCCATCCTCGGCCAGGCGCTCAACGCCACCATCAGTCAGCGCGCGCAGAAGCTGTTCGGCATCTCCAAGATCAAGATCGACCCGCAGGCCGGCGGCCCCGAGTCGAACCCCAATGCCCGCGTCACGATCGAGCAGCAGGTCTCCGACAAGGTCACGCTCACCTACATCACCAACCTCACCCAGTCCGCCCAGCAGATCATCCAGGTGGAGTTCAACATCAATCGCAACGTGTCCATCGTGGCGGTGCGCGACCAGAACGGCGTCGTCGGTTTCGACATAAAGCTGCGCAGCCGCAAGCGCTAGCCCGCGCGGCCGGCGCCCGCGGCATCTCCCCGGTCAGGCTCCGGATACCGGCCCCAGGCCTACTTTTTCGCAACCAAACGGGTAGCGACATCATCCAAATTAACCAAACGGTTAAATCGAGAGGAGAAGGGACATGTGGGGCACAGTGAAGCGTTTCCTGGCTCCGGCGCTGGTGACGGCGCTGCTGGCGGTCTCGGCCGCGGCGCTGCCGCAGGGCGGCAACGACGCGCAGACGCAGCAGGCCGCCCAGCAGGAGCTCGGCAAGAAGAAGGAATTCCAGAATGTGAAGGTCGCCGTCTCCGACGGCGTCGCCACCCTCACCGGGTCGGTGGAGAAGTACTCCGACAAGGTGCGCGCCGAGAAGAAGGCGCAGCACGTGAAGGGCGTCTCCGACACCGTCAACAAGCTCGAAGTCTCGAGCAGCGTCTCCGATGACGAGCTTTACAACACGCTCGCCGACAAGCTGCGCTATGACCGCGTCGACCAGGGGCTGATCATGGGCGTCGGGCGCAACGTCACGGCCGGGAACACCTTCAACAACTTCACGCTCGACGTGAAGAACGGCATCGTGACCCTCGGCGGCACCGCCCGCACCGACACCGACAAGGCGTCGGCGCTGGCCATCGTCGAGAACACGCCCGGCGTGAAGGACGTCATCGACAACGTCGAAGTCTCGCCCGCCTCCATCCTGGACGACCAGTTGCGCGTCCGCGTGGCGCGCGCCATCTACGGCGACCCGGTGCTCTCGAAGTATGCGATGGATCCGCAGCAGCCCATCCGCATCATCGTCGAGAACGGCAAGGTCACGCTCGCCGGCCAGGTGCTGAACGACGGCGACAAGAACATCGCCGGCATCCGCGCCAACGGCGTCTCCGGCGTCTTCGCCGTCACCAACAACCTTGCGGTAGCGAACCAGAAGCCGCGATAAGCAGGGCTTCTCCCCAGGCACGGCAGCGATGCCGTGCCTTCTTTTTCTCGCCGCCGGGCACAACCGGGCGGCGGTTGTTGCGCCCTCGACTCCGCGGGCGCGCTAGAATCTCGCCAGTGCTACGCGACCTGCGAATCACACTGGAAATGATCAAGTGGGAGCACTCGATCTTTGCGCTCCCGTTTGCCCTCACCGCCGCCGTGCTCGCCGCCGGCGGCTGGCCGCGCCCTGCGCAACTGGCGTGGATCATCGTCGCGATGGTTGCCGCCCGCTCCGCGGCGATGGCCTTCAACCGCCTGGCGGACGCCGACATCGACGCCGCCAATCCGCGCACTGCGACGCGCGCGCTGCCCGCCGGGCGCTTGAGCAAGCGCTTCGTGGCGCTGTTCGTCATCGTCGCTTCGGGCGCGCTGATCCTCGCCGCCGCGCGACTGAACCGCCTGGCCCTCTATCTCTCGCCTGTCGCCCTCGCCATCGTGCTGCTGTACTCCTACACCAAGCGCTTCACGCGCTGGTCGCACCTGGTGCTCGGCTTCGCGCTCGGCCTCGCTCCCGCCGCGGCCTGGATCGCCATCCGCGGCGCCCTCGACCCACGGATCCTCGTACTCACCGCCGCGGTCACCTTCTGGGTGGGCGGCTTCGACATCCTCTATTCCTGCCAGGACTACGAATTCGATCGCCGCGAGGGCCTGCACTCGATACCGCGCTTCCTCGGGATCGCGAACGCGCTCTGGATCGCCCGTGGGCTGCACCTCGCCATGCTCGGCCTGCTGGTCTGGCTCGCCTTGCTCTTTCACCTCGGCGCCATCGGCGCCGCCGGCATCGCGCTGGTCGGCGTGCTGCTTGCCTATGAACACTCGCTCGTCTCTGCCCGCGACCTCAGCAAGCTGAACGCCGCGTTCTTCACCATGAACGGCGTGATCTCAGTGGTGTTCTTCGTGTTCGTCGCCGCCGACGTCCTGCTGCGCCGCTAGCAGAAAACTAGCATTCCCGCGCCTGCCGTCCTATAATCCCGCCGAGTTCGCGCACGTGAAGCACGAGCAATACCGCTGACCGCTCCCTGAAGGCCTGTGGCTTTCGGGGATTTCGTTTTTGCGACGGGCGCGGCCTCGAAAAGGAGCGATACACGCGATGGCAAGAGAACGTGGCACCGTGAAGTGGTTCAACGCGACCAAGGGATACGGATTCATCCAACGGGAGCAGGGAGGCGATGTCTTCGTCCACTTCTCCGCCATCCAGGGTGAGGGCTACCGCTCGCTCAACGAGGGCGAGGCGGTCGAGTTCGACGTGACCGACGGACCGAAAGGCGCCCAGGCCGCCAACGTCACCAAGCTGTAGCCGGCCGCATCTTCACCGCCGGGGCTTCGGCTCCGGCGTTCTCTTGCTTGCAAGACCAGCTACCTTGACCGTTCAGGTTCCAAGGAAGGAGTCCCGCCATGTGGCCACTCTTGGTACTACTGCTGCAGCTGAGCTCCGCGCCCTGCCAGGAAATGCCGCGAAAGACAGTGGAGCACCCAAGTGTGGTCGTGCAGTTGGTGGACCCGATGTGGCTGCCCATCAGCAATGCCGATGTGGCGATCCAGTCGACGGAAAAGAGAGGGACACCGTTCGCGGCGGAGCAAACGGACTCAGGAGGTTATGCGAGGTTCGAACTCCGCCGGGCGATTACATGATCGAAGCCGAGGCTCAGGGCTTCAAGGCGAAGCGTCTGAAAAGATTCTCGGTCGTCCAGGCTCAAGGCGGATCTGGCTCCACTGCCTACGTCCAATTAAAGATGGAGATCCATCTCTCCAACGACGCTATCGAGGTGCAATAAGGGCTTAGCGTTCAAAGGCGGCCCGAGCGTTCAAAACCAGATTCCATGCGGCCGGGGCGGCCCGCGCATCGGTTATCATGAAGCTCAGATGTCCCACGCATTCCAGACGGACGACGCGCGGCTGAAGCCGATCGCGGAGAAGGTCCTGGCACAGCAGCGGCTTTCGGCCGACGACGCGCTCGCGCTCTACCGCTCCGGCGACATTCTCGCCATCGGCTGGCTCGCCAACCAGGTGCGCGAGCGGATGCACGGCAACACGACGTATTTCAACGTCAACCGCCACATCAATCCGACGAACGTGTGCGTGGCGGCGTGCCGCCTCTGCGCCTTCGGCCGCAAGCAGGGCTCCGAGGGCAGCTACACCATGGCGCTCGAGGAAGCCTGGGAGACCGCGGCCTCGGGCTACTCGGAAGCCGTGACCGAGTTCCACATCGTCGGCGGGCTGCACCCTGACCTGCCGTTCGAGTACTTCCTCGACCTCATCCGCGGGCTGAAGCAGCGCTTTCCGCAGGTGCACTTGAAGGCGTTCACGATGGTCGAGATCGCGTATCTCGCGCGCCGCGCGAAGCTTTCGATCAAGGACACACTGCTCAAGCTGAAGGAAGCGGGCGTGGACTCGCTGCCCGGCGGCGGGGCGGAGATCTTCATCGACCGCGTGCGCCGCGTCATCTGCGACCACAAGATCGACGGCGACGAGTGGCTCGCGACCGCGCGCACCGCCCACGAGATCGGCCTCAAGTCGAACGCCACCATGCTCTACGGGCACGTGGAGAACGACGAGGACCGCGTCGACCACCTGCTGAAGCTGCGCGCGCTCCAGGACGAGACGGGCGGATTCCAGACCTTCATCCCGCTGGCCTTCCACCCGGACAACACGCCGCTGCAGCACCTGCCGAAGACGACCGGCATGAGCGACATCAAGCAGATCGCTATCGGCCGGCTGGTGCTCGACAACTTCGCGCACATCAAGGCCTACTGGCAGATGCTGACGCCGAAGATCGCGCAGATCGCGCTGCGTTTTGGCGCTGATGATCTCGATGGAACGGTCATCGAGGAGAAGATCTATCACGATG
>DATIBR010000102.1 GCA_035457425.1 Terriglobales bacterium | reverse complement strand
GGCACCAAGACCGCGCGCGGCGTCGAGTTCACCCTGCCCGCCACGCACCAGGACATCGCCGGGATGATCGGGACGGTCCGCGAACTGGTCTCGCGCAACTTGAGCCGCCTGCAGGCGGAGGAGATCGTGGTGGTCGAGGGCAGAAACGTCGTCGTTCCCGACCTGGCGCGCCTCGAGGCGGAGTTGGAATCGAGCGAGTAGGCCTGCCTTCCCCTTCAGTGTCATGCACTTGCAGCTGTGACAAAAGTCATCGGCAGGGCCTCCTGCGCCCCGTACCTTGGACTCAGTCCAAGAGGACCAAGGAGACGCCATGTCGATCAGCACGGAAAAGACAGTAGGGCAGATGGTCGCCGAGAACCCGGAAGCGGCGCGCATCTTCGAGCAAGCCGGCATCGATTACTGCTGCGGCGGGCAGCGTGGGCTGGAAGAGGCGTGCAGCAAGGCGAAGATGTCGTTCGCCGAAGTAGCGGCACTGCTGGAACAGGCGGCGGCGAACCGCAGCGCGGCCGATCGCGACTGGCTGCGTGCCGGCCAGGCCGAACTGGTGGAGCACATCGTGAGCAAGCACCACGGCTACGTGCGGCAGGAGCTGCCGCGGCTGACGGCGCTGATCGCCAAGGTGCAGGGCGTGCACGCCAAGAACCACCCGGAGCTGGCGCAGATCGCGCGCACCTTCGCCGACATAAGCAACGAGATGACCATGCACATGATGAAGGAGGAGAACATTCTCTTCCCGTACATCGTGGAGATGGAGAAGGCGGCGCAGGGCAACGGGCCGCAACCGATCGCGATGTTCGGCACGGTGCAGAACCCGGTGCGCATGATGATGACGGAGCACGATTCGGCGGGCGCGAACCTGAAGGCCATCCGGGAGTTGAGCGGCGACTACACACCGCCGGCCGATGGCTGCACCAGCTATCGCGTGCTGTACGAGGCGCTGGCGGCGTTCGAAGCCGACCTGCACACGCACATCCACCTGGAGAACAACATCTTGTTCCCGCGGGCCATCGAGATGGAACAGCGGTAGCACGCGAGCGGCGGCTGCCGGCAGCTCGCCGGCAGCTCGCCTGCCACGGCGACTCGTACAACAAGCAGATGCCTGTCCAGATCGGCGCCACCACGCACAGCTTTTCCGAGCCCACCGGGCTGCTCTCCGACTGCCACCGGCGCATCGAGTCGTTCCTCGGCGTGCTGGAAGCGGTCGGCAAGACGCTGGACCAGCCACTCACCGAAGAGGTGGCGCGCGCGCTTGGAACGGCGCTCGCGTACTTCCACGACGCCGCGCCCAAGCACACGGCCGACGAGGAAGAGTCGCTGTTTCCGCGGCTGCGCCGGCTCCACGACCCCGGCGTACGTGCGGCGATGTCGCAGCTTCAGCACCTGGAAGAGGACCATCGGGCCGCCGACCCGCTGCACGCCCAGGTCGAGCGGCTCGGGCGGAAGTACCTGGCGGCCGGAAAGCTGGGAGCGCCGGAGGTGGCGGAGTACCGCGACGCCGTCGCGCGCCTGCGCGCCATCTATGCGCAGCACATCCGGCTGGAGGACGAGGTGGTGTTCCCGCTGGCGCAGCTCGTCCTGCCCAAGGCGGAGAAGTCGGCCATCGCTGCCGAGATGGCGGGGCGGCGCCAGGCGCCCCTCGTCACTGGCCCTGCTCCGCCGAAGTAGCGCCTACTTCCCGCGATCGTTGACCCACATGAGCGCCCGCCCCGCGGCGGGAAAGCCGATGGTCGTGATGCTCAGCATCACGACGTGCTCCATCTCCTTCCGGGTGATGCCGGCTTCGCGGGCGTGGCGCACGGCGGAGTGCGTGCCGCCTTCGGTGCCGGCGGCGATCGCGAGGGCCAGCTTCACCAGGCGGCGCGTCTTCTCGTTGAGCGGACCGGCGTCGTGGCAGGCGTCGGCGAGCTCGGTGAACCGCTTCCACACCTTGGGATGGCTCAGCTTGATGGCTTCGGCGGAACGTGCAGGCTTCGGCATGGCTCCTCCTCGGACCCAATAATCTACAACGCCGAGCCAGCGGCGCTTCAGAAGCGGTAGTTGAATTCCAGGTAGCCGAAGCGCGCGCTGCGGTCTGCGGGATAGATCTGCGAGATGACCTGCTTCCCTTCCGCGTCGGCGAAGTAGCCGGTCACCGTGATGTTCTTGCTGACGGTGACGTCCGCGCTGACGTCGAAGAGGGTCGCGAGGCTGGTGTTGCCGCCGCTCGGCCGGCCGGCGTAGCCGAAGACGAACTGGTCGTACGCGCCGCCGCCCTGGTACCAGAGGTCTTTGCTGCTCGCGAGGCGGAGCGAGTGGACGTCGCTGCGGACGGTGAGCCGCGCGTGCGGGCGCAGGACGAGCTCGGCGAACAGGTCGTCGGTGTTCATCAGGTTGAAGAACGGGAAGCGCGCGTAGATGCGCGGCGTGGGCAGCACCTGGAAGAAGGTGCGGTGCGAGGCGTCGGCGGGATCGTCGTCGCCGCTCGAGCGATTCCACCCGGCGCGCAACCACGGCTTGAGCTGCTTGAGCGGCGGCTGCCAGCCGGCTTCGAGCGCGACCGCCCAGCCGCGATGCTCCTGCACGCCCCACGAGCCGCCCTGGAGCGCGCCCCAGAGCAGGACGTCGAAGGAGCCGGCGCGCTTGGTCGGAAAGACGTGCAGCAGGTCGGCGCCCACGGTGGTCACGCGCAGGTTGTGGGCATCGGCGACGCGTGCCGGCAGCGGGCGGTTGTCGGTCTTCGTCGTGCGCCGGCCGTCGTGATACATCACCGCAAACAGTCGCCACTCGCCCGGGCCGGCGGAGGTGGTGCCGCGCGTGAGCGCGCCGTAGAGGACGTCGGCGTCGAGTTCGCCCATGCCATCGACCTGGAAGACGCCGCGCGTGGCGCGCCCTGCCATCAAGGTGACGTTCACGTTCCGCGGGTTCCAGGCGAGTTGCGCGCCGTCGAAGCTGCGCCCGACGTGCGAGAAGCCGAAGTTGCCGATCAGGCGATGCGCGATGCGGTCGCGCTTGAGCACGCCGATGGTGGCGTCCTTGCTGCCCGGCTCGAGCCCTTCGATGAACTCGAAGCGGCCGAGGCGGAGGCTGTTCCCCTCTGTGCCCGGCAGGCGCAGCCGGAGGAAGCCTTGTTTCAGGAAGATGCCCGCGGCTTCCCGGCCATTGGACGCGAAGTAGTTCGCGCCCAGGCCGAGCGCGCCCTGCGGCGGCGGCGCGATGGCGTCGTCGGGCAAGCCGAACAGCGTGGGCTGTTCGAGCTCGAGCATCCAGTCGAAGTTCCGACGCTTCTGCTGGATGCCGAGCCGAACCTGGTTGGCGCCGAAGGTGTAGCTGCCATCGGCGAGCGGCGTCTCGAACCATTGCCAGCTCTCGACGCGGAAGCGGACGCTGCCGGTGACCACAACATCGCCGAGCTCCACGGGCTTGCTCTGCGCGCTCGCAAGCGCGCTCAGCAGCAGCAGAACAACGGCTGCGGCAAGGTCCCTACGCGCCATGCACGCCCGCTTTGGTCCGCAACTCGGGCTTCAGGCAGCTCTCTGCGTGCATGCAGAAGCGCGCCTGCGCGCACAGTTGGTCGCGCGTGCCGGGCTCCGGCGGCACGATGCAGAGCGCGAACACCTTGGGGCGGATCAGCAGGAACGTGGCGAGCGCGAACACTCCGAGGAAGACGAAGCCGAGCGTGTACTGTCCCGTGCCCTGCCGGATCGCGCCCAGCACGAGTGGCGGAAAGAAGCCGCCGAGCCCACCTGCGGCGCCAACGAGTCCCGTCACGGCTCCGACCGACTTCGGAAAGAACTCCGGCACGAGCTTGAAAACCGCGCCGTTGCCGAGGCCGATGAGCGCGGCCATGCCGAGCGCTCCAATGGTGAACGGCACCATGTGCTGGAAGGTGAGACACGCGGCGGCGACCGCGACGCCGGGAAAGACGAAGGTCAGGATGTACTTGCCGCCGACGCGATCCGCGAGCCAGCCGCCCAGCGGCCGCATCGCGGTCGCCAGCACGATGAAGCCGGCGGTGCGAAAACCGGCGTCCTTGGGCGAGAGCTTGAATATCTCGGTGAGGAAGATGGGGAGGTACACGCCCATAGCGACGAAGCCGCCGAAGGTGAGGAAGTAGTAGATGCTGAGCTCCCAGCTGCGCCTCTCCGCCAGCGGCGCGAACACTTCGCGGAGCGGCTTAGGCGCCACTTCGACAGGCGCGTCCTGAGCAAGCAAGAGCCACAGCAGCAACCAGGCCGCCAGCGCGATGCCGAACGTGCGGAATCCCCAGGCGTAGCCGACCGCGGCGACGAGCAACGGCGACCCGAAGGCGGCGAGCGACTGCCCGATGTTGCCGGCGCCGTAGACGCCGAGCGCTGTTCCCTGCTGTGCCGGTGGATACCACCGGCTGGAGAAGCCGACGCCGACCGAGAAGCTCGCCAGCGCCACGCCGATGAAGAAGCCGCAGAACACGAGCTGCCCGAACGTGCTCACGGAACCCATGAACAGCGAGGGCACGATGGAGAAAGCCATCACCCAGGCAAAGACGCGGCGCCCGCCGAAGCGGTCGGTCAGCATGCCGAGCGGGATCCGTCCCAGGCTGCCGAGCAGGATCGGCACGGCGAGCGCGATGCTCACCTGCACCGGCGTGAGCCCGAGCTGCTTGCGGACGATGGGCATCATCGCCGAGACCGAGCCGAACACGGCGAAGCAGACGGCGAAGGCTCCGGTCGCGAGCCCAAGCTGCAGTCCGGGACGCGAGCGCAACGACGAAAGACTCATTGATGACTCCTTAACCGTGAGGATGCAGGCTCTCGGCCAGTCGCGGATCGCGCACGGGCAGCGCGGGCGCGCGGCGGAACACGGCGAAGAAACTCAGCCCGAAGACGCCGGCGGTGAGCAGCGCCAGCCCGGCCTCGAGCAGACCGACCTGCGGGCGCCCGGGCTGGGATGGCGGCGCGACCATCAGCCAGAGGTCGAGGAAGCGCCCCGCGAGCACCACCCAGCAGACCTTTCCCAGCACGCCGGGTTTCTGCTTGTGCGTCCGCGGCAGCAGCACCAGGAACGGCACCACCCAGTTGAGCGCGACGTTGAGCAGGAACAGCGGCCCCCAGAATCCCTGCCAGCGGCGCACGAAGTAGATGGTCTCTTCCGGGATGTTGGCGTACCAGATCAGCATGTACTGACTGAACCACAGGTACATCCAGAAGGTGCTGATGGCAAAGACGAGCTTACCCAGGTCATGCAGGTGGTGGGGCGCCAGCGCGTCGGCCAGCGGGCGCCTCTGCTGCAGATGGATGACGAGCAGCGCCAGTACCGCCAGCCCGGCGAGGAACATGCCGGCGAAGTTGTACATGCCGTAGAGCGTGCTGGCCCAGTCGGGCTCCAGCGACATCAGCCAGTCGTAGCTTGCCAGCCAGAACGTGACGCCGAAGACGATCAGGAAGGCGGTGGCGAAGCGGGTGTTGCGGCGCGTATGCGCGAGGTCGCCGTCTTCGTCCTGGCGGCGCGAGCCCAGCACCAGCATCCAGATGAAGAAAGTCCAGGCCAGCAGGTAGAAGATAGCGCGCGCGCGGAAGAAGCCGAGCGCGAGCCACGCTTGCTTGAAGGCCGGCAGGTCGTGCTTATGGAGCCAGGGATAGACCTCCGGATGGAAGAACAGGACCACGAGCACACCGAGGCCGCCCAGCGGCAGCAGGAGCGCCATGGCTTCGGCGACGCGGCGGACGGCGGTACTCCACGCCGCGCCGATCACGTAGTGCAGCGCGACGAACACCGCTCCGGCCAGCGAC
>DATIBR010000101.1 GCA_035457425.1 Terriglobales bacterium | reverse complement strand
CGCTCCGCGAGGTCGCCCTTGGTCTCCTCGAAGGCCTTCGCCATCGCCGGCCAGACCCTGTCGTTGGACATGAGGTTGGCTTGGACGGAGAAGTCCTCCCCGTAGTCAACGACGCCAACACATGCGCGTGTACCAGGTGGGCCGCAGAAGATCTCCAACTTTTCCCCCGTTTTGTCACGACGAGCACCGACGACGTGACCGGCGGATGTGACGTCCTTCCCACCTGTCCAGACAGCTACACGACCGTTCCAGTCAATCATCGCGACTTGTCGAACGCTGGAGTTCGGATCAGACCATAGGAGTCCCTTGAGTGCTTCCGGCGCGCTCTTCCCAGCCCGCATCAGATCGAGCCCCAGCTTGCCGTAACTCGGGTCCACGAATGACTGCGTCGCCACCGCACCCACGCCGGCCTCGGCCCAGGGGACGATCTGGCCGACGGCGAACCAGTGCGACTGCACCGCCACTCCGATCTCGCCCGTCTGCGGGTCGCGCGCCACGATGGAGAACGTGCTCACCGGACGCAGCGGCCGCTGCGGCATCTGCGCGAGCGCGGTCGCAGCAAAGAGAAGGAACAAGACAAGACGCTTCATCGGCTCACCTCGGAAAAGGCAATTGCCGAATGCCAATTGCCGAATGCCAATTTAACGGCCAGCGATCGGCGATTGGCAATCGGAAATCGGCAATGACTTTAGGCAACGGCGCGGGTCTTCGCGCCCATCCGCGTGGCCTCGTCCGAGTCCAGGCAAGGCAGGAAGATGCTGACCGTGGTCCCATGCCGCGCGCCGCTCTGCGAGGAGCGCACCCGGATCGACCCATAATGCTTGCGGATGATGTTGCTCGTGACCCACAGGCCCAACCCCGTGCCGCGCTGCTCGCTGGTCGAGAAGAACGCCTCGAAGACGCGGTTCAGGTGCTCGGCGGCGATGCCGGTGCCGTTGTCGGCGATGGTCACGCGCAAGCCTTCCCTGCCCAGCCTGCGCTCGTGCACCCGCCGCACGCGCACCACCACGCGCCCTTCCGCCGGGACGCTGGTCAGCGAGTTCGCCAGCACGTTGGCGACGGCGGTGCGCAACTCGACGGCATGGCCGGTGAGCGGCGCCTCCTGCGGCAGGTCGGCGGTGAGCCGGACGCGTCGCGCTTGCGCCTGCTCACGGTAGACCTCCAGCACCTCCCGCACCAGGTGCGCAAGATCCACCGGCTCGGCGCCCGCGGTGCGCTGGTACAGGCCGAGCAGTTGGCGCGCGATGTGCGTGATGCGGTCGGTGGCGGTGGTCGCGATCTCCAAGCAGTGGCGGTGCGCCTCCGAGCCCGGCACCGCGCCCTTCAGCAGGTAGAGCGCGCCGGCGACCGCGGCGAGCGGGTTGTTGATCTCGTGCGAAAGCTCCGCGGCGATGTGCGCGACCGCGGCCAGCCGCTCGCGGTCCCGTTCCAGCTCCTCCACCCTCCGGCGGTGCGTGACGTCGAGATTCACGCCGATGAGCACCGGCCCGGTGATGCGCCGCAGGCACTCGCCGCGCGACGCGAGCCAGATCATCTCGCCGTCGGGCTTGCTGTAGCGGAACTCCAGCTGGAACGGCCGCAGGTGCTCGGTGATGGAGAGCGCGTTCTGCACGCGGTCGAGGTCCTCGGGATGCACGCGTGCCAGCACGCCCGCGAGCGGCTCCTCGCGCATCACCGGCGGGTCGACCGAGAAGTCCATCCAGCGGAAGTACCCGTGCGTCAGCGAAGCTTCCCACGGCGTCAGGTGGGCGGCGCGGTAGCTGAGCCGCAGCTTCTCTTCGCTCTGCTGCAGCGCCTCGTGCGACTGCTTGAGCGAGCGCGCCATGCGCGCGAAGGCGTTGGCGAACGCGCGGATCTCGGTCGGGCCGCCGCGCGGCACGACGGAATCGAAGTCGCCGCGTGACATCGTCTCCACGCGGCGCGTGAGCGCGTGCAGCGGCCGCGCCATCAGGTACGCCAGCAGCAGCGCCAGGCCGGCGGCGAACGCGACGAATATCACGGCGAGGACGGCGAAGCGGTTGCGCAGCCGCAGCGCGGGCTGCAGCAGCTCGCCCACCGGCAGCTGCGCGACCACGCAGCCCTCCCCCGAACTCAGCGCGCTGGCGGCCACGAGCGTGCGCTGCTTGGCGCTGTGCACGGCGGCGGGCTCGGCGCGCTCCCGGCAAGCCTGCGCCAGCACATCCTGGGCGGCGCCGGCCGCGGGCAATGAAGTCAGCGGCTGACCCTGCGCGTTGAACAGCGTGATGGAGCCGGCCGAGTCGGGCCGGAAGTCGGCGGTCAGCGCGGCCTCGAGCTCGTCGCCCTGGAGCACCGCGGTGAGCCGTCCGCCGCTATAGGTATCGTGCGCGGTCACCACGGCCTTCAGGCCTCCGGCGTCGCGGTAGAGCGCCGGATCGACGGGCAAGGGCGAGCCGTATTGCAGGGCGGCAGCGCGCGGGAACGTGAGCCGCGCGTAGCGGATGTGGTCGCGCCGCGCCCAGTCACCCAGCGCATCGGCGGCGCACGCGCGGTTGATGTGCCCGCTCAGGTCGCAGCTGGAGGCGATGCTCTCGAGCAGCGCGCCGGCGCGTTGCCGGTTGAGCGTGAGCTGGCTGGCCAGGGCGTCGCGCCGCGCGTCGGCGGCGCCGTGGACGTCGCGCAGCCCGTCTTCCTGCAGCGCGCGGTCGAGGGTCGCCAGGGTCGCCACCCCGGCGGCGCCCGCGAACAGCAGCAAGAGCACCGTCAGTACGAAAACGAGTTGTGCGCGAAAAGACATGCCCACGGTTTTGACGTGCCGGAAAGAGAACGGTACCGAAGACGAGGTGGGCAAGAACTACTCGGCCAGTAGGCGCAGAATACGTCAAATGGTAGCCCTGGCCCATAGGGAAAAACCTGAGTCCGGCTGGAACAAAAGGCCTAGTCCAGGTGGCCGTTGACTGGCGAGTACATGTCTAGGTGTGGAAAACCGCCGGCTAGCGGCCGGCGGTGAGCTTGCGGTCGGCGTGCAGGTGCTGGAGCGCGCGCACGGTGACCTGGCCGCGCTGCAGCGCGGCGATCCCCTCCGCCGCGGCGCGCGCGGCCGAGAGCGTGGTGATGGTAGGGATGCGCTGCATCACCGCGGCGCGCCGGATGGCCTTCTCGTCGAACCACGGCTCGGCGCCGTGCGGCGTATTGAAGATGAGGTGGATCTTGTCGCCCTTGATCAGGTCGACCACGTTCGGCCGCCCCTCTTTCACCTTGAAGACGCGGTCGCAGGCGATGTCCGCGCGGTTCAGGATGTCGGCCGTGCCGTGGGTGGCGACGATGTGGAACCCCAGGTCGCTGAACTTGCGCGCGATGTCGGCCACGTGCTGCTTATCTTTTTCCGCCACGGAGATAAAGATCGTCCCGGTGGTCGGCAGCGTCTGGAAGGCGGAGAGCTGCGCCTTGTAGAAGGCTTCGCCGAAGTTGTCGGCCACACCCATCACCTCGCCGGTGGACTTCATCTCCGGTCCGAGCACCGTGTCCACGCCCGGGAACTTCGACCACGGGAAGACCGGCGACTTCACGTAGTAGCAGTTGCCGGTCGAGAGGTCGGTGGCGCGCTCCACGTTCTCCGGCAGGAACTCCTTCAGCTTGCGGCGCGTCATCAGCCGCGCGGCGATCTTCGCCAGCGGCACGCCCGTCGCTTTCGAGACGTAGGGCACGGTGCGGCTGGCGCGCGGGTTCACCTCGATCACGTACACCTTGTCCTTGTGGATGGCGAACTGGATGTTCACCAGCCCGATGACCTTGAGCGACCGCGCCAGCCGGAAGGTGTGCTCGCGCATCGTCTTCAGGCAGTGCTCGGGGATGTCGACCGCCGGCAGCACGCAGCTCGAGTCGCCCGAGTGGATGCCGGCCTCCTCGATGTGCTGCATGATGCCGCCGATGACCACGTCTTCGGCGTCGGAGAGCGCGTCCACGTCCACCTCGGTCGCGTCTTCCAGGAACTTGTCCACCAGCACCGGGCGGTCCTGCGAGTACTCCACCGCCTCCTTCATGTACCTGGTGATGGTCTCGTCGTCGTACGCGATCACCATGGCGCGCCCGCCCAGCACGTAGCTGGGGCGCACCAGCACCGGGTAGCCGATCTTGTTGGCGACCTTCAGCGCCTCTTCGAGCGACGTCGCGGTGCCGCCCGGCGGCTGCGGGATGTCGAGCTCCTCGAGCAGCTTCCCGAAGCGCTTGCGGTCCTCGGCGAGGTCGATGGATTCCGGCGACGTTCCGATGATGGGCACGCCGGCGGCCTTGAGCGGCAGCGCCAGGTTGAGCGGCGTCTGCCCGCCGAACTGCACGATCATCCCGACCTGCGCGCCCTTTCCCGCCTCGTGCTCGTACACCGCCATCACGTCTTCGAACGTCAGCGGCTCGAAGTACAGGCGGTCGGAAGTGTCGTAGTCCGTCGACACCGTCTCCGGGTTGCAGTTGACCATGATGGTCTCGAACCCGTCGTCGCGCAGCGCGAAGGCGGCGTGGCAGCAGCAGTAGTCGAACTCGATGCCCTGCCCGATGCGGTTCGGCCCGCTCCCCAGGATGATGACCTTTTTCTTGTCGGTCGGCGGCGCCTCGTCCTCTTCCTCATACGTCGAGTAGAGGTAGGGCGTATAACTCTCGAACTCGCCCGCGCAGGTGTCGACCCGCTTGAACACCGGCGTGATGCCGGCCTTCTTGCGGTGGTAGCGGATCTTCTCGCCCGCGCCCTTGCCCTCGCGCAAGCGCCAGATGTCCGCCAGCCGCGCGTCCGAGACGCCCATGCGCTTGGCCTCGCGGATCAACTCCGGCGTCACCGATTCCTGCGGATGCTTCTCCAGCTCCGCCTGCATCTCCACCGTTTCCTTCAGCTGGTAGAGGAACCACGGGTCGATCGAGGTGAACTTGTTGACCTCTTTGACCGAGTACCCCTGGCGCAGCGCGTAGCGGATGTAGTTCAGGCGCTCCGGATGCGGCGTCACCAGCCGCTGCATCAGGATCTTCGGCTCGATCTTCTCCGACGCCAGCGACTTGCCCGTCTCGAGCGAGCGCACGCCCTTCATCAGCGCTTCCTTGAACGTCCGCCCGATGGCCATGACCTCGCCCACCGACTTCATCTGCGGGCCGAGCGACTCGTCGGCGCCGGGAAACTTCTCGAACTGCCACTTCGGGATCTTCGCCACGACGTAGTCGAGCGTGGGCTCGAACGAGGCCGGCGTCTTCTTGGTGATGTCGTTCGGGATCTCGTCCAGCCGGTACCCCACCGCGAGCTTGGCGGCGATCTTCGCGATGGGGAAACCGGTCGCCTTCGAAGCCAGCGCCGACGAGCGCGAGACGCGCGGGTTCATCTCGATCACGGTCATGCGCCCGTTGGTCGGGTGCACGGCGAACTGGATGTTCGACCCGCCGGTCTCGACTCCGATCTCGCGGATGACCTTGATGGCGGCGTCGCGCATCGCCTGGTACTCGCGGTCGGTGAGCGTCTGCGCGGGCGCGACGGTGATCGAGTCGCCGGTGTGCACGCCCATCGGGTCGAAGTTCTCGATCGAGCAGATGATGATGACGTTGTCGGCGAGGTCGCGCATCACCTCGAGCTCGTACTCCTTCCACCCGAGCACGCTCTCTTCGATCAGCACCTCGTGGACGGGCGAGAGGTCGAGGCCGCGCGAGAGGATCTCGATCAGCTCCTCGCGGTTGTAAGCGATGCCGCCGCCCGAGCCGCCGAGCGTGAACGACGGCCGGATGATGACCGGGAAGCCGATCTTGCCACTGAACTCGAGACCGTCTTTCAGGTTGTTGACGAGCGCGGATTTCGGCACGTCGAGCCCGATGCGCTGCATCGCGTCCTTGAACAGCAGGCGGTCTTCGGCCTTCTTGATGGCGCCGAGCTGCGCACCGATGAGCTCCACGCCGTACTTCTCGAGCACGCCGCCGTCGGCCAGCTCGACCGCGAGGTTGAGCGCGGTCTGCCCGCCCACGGTGGGCAGCAGCGCAAAACCGGTGTTTCGTAAGGGCGCGGCTTCAGCCGCGCCGTTCTCGCGCTCCCCACGCGCCGGCTTTAGCCGCTGCGGTTGAGTCATCTCCGCTTCAATACGGATGATCTCTTCGAGATATTCCCTCGTC
>DATIBR010000100.1 GCA_035457425.1 Terriglobales bacterium | reverse complement strand
TGGAGACGACCTGATTCAACAGGTTCGAGCCGTAGCGCTGGGCAGGGTAGAAGGTGCGCTGCGTGATGTCGTAGTAGAGGTCGTGGAGCTGCGAGAGATCGAGGAGCGCCGGCTCGTCGGCGCGGGCCCACGCCACTTGTTCGGCGGGCAGCCCATCGACGTACTCCAGCAAAAAGACTTCCGTCAGCGCGGAGGCGATGGGCAGCGGTCCCTGGATGCGACCTTCGGAGGTGATCACGGCCGGGATCTGCTGTACGGTGCAGTCTCGGCCTGGCTTGCAGAGCGTGGGCGAGCAGCACTTCAGCACGGACTGAAGCCTGGCGAACGGCTCGGCGTTGGCGGTGAGCAAGGCATCGAGGTCGCCGCCGGTCCGTCCCAGGATGGCGGTGCGCGCGGTTGGGCCGTCGAGCTTGCAGACGCCGGCGGTGGTGGGATGAAAGAGCGGGTCGTCGGCGTCGAGGTCGGGCTGTGTCACAGGCTCGAGGCCGCAGCCCGGATACATGCCGTCGAGCATCGCCTGCGCGCTGGCGCGAGTGCGCTCCTCGACGTCGGACCAGACGAAGAGGTCGTTCTTGCGCGGACAGCCGTCGGGGGCGAGCAGCCCCTCGGAGGCGAACGCGGCGCGGTAGTAGCGGCCCATCAGCGTGGCCGCTTGCGCGCCGTGCGGCGTGAGCATGCCGGGGCCGACCTCCCAGTTGGGCCAGGGATCGGCGGCGAGCTGCGCAAGCGGCGGCTTGATGTCGGTGGGCGAGCGGACGCCGTGGCGGCTGACGAGCACGACCTGTTGCAGGACGAGGTCCTCGGCCGCGGCAGACCAAGCGAAAAGCGCCAACACGGCGCAGCCGGCGATGCGGGTGAGCTTCACGGGCACTCCTTGGGGTGGCGCGTCAGGATAGGGTCCGCAAGAGAGTGGGTCAAGGCGGCATCCCGGCGGCCCGGCCGGCCCGTTCTCTTTCGGGATGAATCCGGTCATAATGCGCCAGCGCATGCCACCTCGCCGACCCTCGGACCGCAGCAGCCAGTTCGAGATCCTGAACGAGATCGTCCGCATCGCCACGCTCGACCTGGAGCTGCGGCCGATGCTGCAGCGCATCACCGACGTGCTGGCGCAGAAGTTCGGGTGGGAGTTCGTGGCGTGCGTGACCGTGGACACCGCCAAGAAGCGATTCGTGTGCGAGGCGGTGACGAGCGCGCAGTCCACCGAGATCGAGGTGGGCTACAGCCGCGAGCTGGGCTCGGGCGTGGTGGGCGAGGTCGCGATGCTGGCGCGGCCCATGCTGCTCGACGACGTGCGCACGGCGAAGAACTACGTGGAGACGATGCCCGGGGCGCGGTCGGAGCTGTGCGTGCCGGTGCTGCACCGCGGCGAGCTGGTCGCGATCCTGAACCTGGAGAGCACACGGCCGCGGGCGTTCCACGACCAGATGCCGCTGGCGCAGACCATCGCGGACCAGATCGCGGGCGCGATCCACAGCGCGCGTCTCTACCAGGAGGTGCGGAAGGCGAACCGCGCGCTGGCCGACGCGAACCGCCGGCTGGAGGAGTTGTCGCGCACCGACGGCCTGACCGGGGTGGCGAACCGGCGGCAGTTCGAGGATGTGTTCGAGCGCGAGTGGCGGCGCGCGCAGCGCGCGAACGGGCCGATCGCGCTACTGATGATCGACATCGACGAGTTCAAGAAGTACAACGACCACTACGGGCACCAGGGCGGCGACGATTGCCTGCAGAAGGTGGCGGCGACGCTGAAGGCTTCGCTCGTGCGGGCGTCCGACGTGGTGGCGCGGTATGGCGGGGAAGAGTTCGTGGTGGTGCTGCCGGGCAGCGATCAGAAACAGGCCATCGCGTCGGCGGAGCGGCTGCGGCAGCGCGTGGAGCAGATGGGGATGCCGCACGAGGCGCGCATTTCCGGCCCCAAGACGGTGACGATCAGCGTGGGTGTGGCGGCGCTCAGCCCGAAGCCCACGGACGAGCCGCAGACGCTGCTGTCCGCGGCGGACCAGGCGCTCTATGGCGCGAAGCACGGCGGGCGGAACCGCACGTGCGCGGCCGTGTTCAGCGCTTCTCGGTCGTAGTCGCGACGAGGCGGTAGTCGCTGTACTCGGAATGCTGATTCACGCGAACGGTCGAGAACAGCGCGCGGGCGTCGTAGGATACGGCAGTCTCACGGGGCAGGAGCCATTGGCCGTCGACCGTGCTCATGTCGATGGTGAAGCGGAGAGCGCGAACCGCGCCGAGGCCGATGAAGAACTTGACCGGCTCGGTGAGGACCACGTCGGCCTTCGCGATGGCGTAGGTCGCCTCGTCGATCCATACGGTCCCCTGGAGGCGGTTCAGGACGCGGTCCATGCGACGGTTTTCGGGGAGCGCGCCGGGCTTGGGTGAGAACTTGATCACGAGAGCCCGGCGGCCATTCACCGGCTCCGCGCCGGCGTAGGTGAAGTTGTAGCGGCTGAGCAGCTCCTGGTTCAGCGTGACCTCGTCGTCGCCCTGCTTGCGCGCCTTCCGGAGCGACTCCCGCTTGGCTTCTTTCTCAGCTTCTTTGCGCTGCTCCTCGGGCGTGAGCGGGCGGCCGTTCTTCTCGATCATGCGGAAGATAGTGTCGTTGCCGGCCGGGATGACGTCGAACAACATGACGGTGTGCTCGGTGATCTTGCCGTCGCTGTCGAGCCGGTCGACGGTGCGCTTCTGGCGGTAGGTGTAACGCGCGTCGAGCCGGGCTTCGCCCTCCCACTTGGCGCGCTGGAGCACGCGGTCCATGATCTCGCGCATCTCCGGCGGCTTGGCCGGGGAGGGCGCTTGCGCGCCGGCGAGCGTGCCCAGCAGAGACACGAAGACGAGGGCCAGGAACCTGCGCATACCCTCTTTATACCGCAGAACAGAGTAGCCGGCGGGCTAGAACTGGAACATGTCGCTGATGTCGTTGCTCAGATCCTCGCGCGCGTTCAACGTGCCGAGATTCCAGTTCCACTGGATCCACTTCAGGACGGAGACGTGGTCCATGCGGATGCCGGAGATGTGTCCCTTCTTGGCGTAGGGCGAGACGACGAGCATGGGGACGCGCTGGCCGAAGCCCTGCGAATCGACCTGCGCCGGCGGCGAGTGGTCCCACCAGCCGCCGCTCTCGTCCCAGAGAACGACGACTGCGCAGTCCGGCCACAGGTAGGAGCCCTGCACCTTCGTGATGAAGCCGTCGAGCCAGTTCATCGCGGTGGTGAAGGAGCCGGAGCCGGGATGGCCGTTGTGCGTGGGATTCGGATTGATGAACGACACGGATGGAACCGTACCGTTGGTCAGCGCGGTGTAGAAGTTCGAGAGGTCCTGGACCTGCGGCGCGTTGTAGGTCGAGGTGAAGAACTGGAACGGGTTCTGAACGGGGATGTAGCCGTTGCCGCAGAGGCCGTAGTTCTCGTGGAACCAGCCCCAGCTCACGCCGGCGGAGTTCATCTGGTCGCCGACGTTGCGGAAGGAATAGGGCTTGGAAGCGGCGTCGGGCTTGTTGCAGGGTCCATAGTAGGGCTGCACGCTCCACGGGAAGTTGTTGTCGCTGGCGGAGATGAGATAGAGCGGGTTCGCGGGCGCGTTCGACATCACCGACGGGAAGTAGTTGTCGGCAAGCGCGTAGCTCTGCGCCCAGGTCCACAGCTTGTCGACGCCGGCGATGGTGTTGTCGTAGTACTGCATGGAGAGCGCGCCGTTGTAGTAGGCGTACTTGTCCATCGCGCCCTGGTTCCACACGTTCAGGTAGTTCGAGCGGCTGTGCGGCAAGTCGGACGTGGTGACGTCGGCGAGGAGCGATGGGGTGACGGTATTGCCGTTGGCGTCAAGCTGCGAGTAGCCCGGGACGCTGGGCTTGATGCCGTCGACACCCGCCATGGTACCGAAGAGGTGGTCGAACGAGCGGTTCTGCATCACCACCACAATGATGTGCTTGATGGGCGAGTTGGTTCCGACGGGCGGCGGCGGCGGCGGCGGCGGCGGGGTGGAGCTGACCGTGATGTTGATGGTGGACTTGAAGGTCGCGTTGGTGGAGTCGAGGGCCTGGACAGTGACGCGGCGACCGCCAGCGGCCATGGCGACATCCGCGGTCAGGGACGGCCCGGCTGACTCGTACTTCTTGCTGCCGTCCACGTAGACCTGCATCACGCGCACGGTGCATTGGCAGTTGGCTTGCGCCTCGATGTGGACGGGCGAGGCGACGGTCGCGCCGTTCGCCGGGGTGCAGATGGTCACCGACGGCTGCGTAGGATTCAGCGTGCACCCGCTGGGCGGCGGCGTCGAGCTGGTGACGGTGATGTAAATGGTGCTTTTGAAGATGCGATTGCCCGCGTCCATGGCCTGGACGGTGAGCTTGTGCGTCCCGGTGGTCATGCTGACGTTGGTGTCGAGCGACGCTGCCAGCGTCTCGTAGGCCTTCTTGCCGTCGACGTAGATCTGGAGCACGCGGACGGCGAACTCGTTATCCGTCGTCCCCGCGACGACATGCACCGGCGAAGACACGGACGCGCCGTTGGCGGGCGTGCAGATGGTCACCGAGGGCGACGCGCTGTTCAGCGTGCACTGCGAGAATGCGGGGAGCGCAAAGAAGGCAAGGCAGACTACCGCGAGGATTCGTACTTTCATCAGGCCCAGGGTCCCTGTGGTGTAGCGTCTCGACGAACTGGCGCGGTTCGAGCTGCGCGAGCAGCCCGGGATAGTTGAGATGGAAGCGTGGCAGGGCGCGCGAGTTGTCTCGAACTCGCCGCGAAGCGCTGGCGCGGCATGGCGCGCGCGCGTAGACTCGCCGAGGACAACCCAGCCTTAACACCCTTAATCTCAGTGGGAGCATAACTATGTCTCTGCTGACCGAGCCGCGCCTCGATCCCCGCATGAACACCGCGCCGGCGGATTTCGACCCGGCACGCGATCTCCCCCAAGGCTTCTGGGAGTTCTTCCTGCCACTGCATCAGCGGTTCACGCCGCGACAGCAGCAGTTGCTCGCCAAGCGGGCGCAGGTGCTGGCGGCCTCGCACGAAGGGAAGCTGCCGACCTACCTGGCGCCGTCGCCGGCGACCACCACGGATTGGCGTATCGAGGTGCCGGAGTGGGCGCGCGACCAACGCAACCAGATGACCGGTCCGGCGGATGACGCGGAGCTGGTCGTGAAGATGCTGAACTCCGGCGCGCCCGGGGTGATGATCGACCTGGAAGACTCGATGGCGAACTTCTGGGCGAACCTGATGAAGGGCTACCAGAACACGCTGGCGGCCTTGCGCGGCGAGCTCAGCTACTTCGACAAGAAGCGGAACGCGGAAGTAAAGATCAAGGACAGCAAGACGGTCGCCATGACGCGCGCCCGCGGACTGCACATCTCGCAGGCGGGGCTGGGCAAAGGCGGCGTGGTGTCGGCGTCGCTGCTCGACGTGGCGTACATCGTTCACCAAGTGGACCCGAAGCAGCTCAAGCACCCGCTGGTGTTCTACATCCCGAAGTCGGAGTCGGCGGAAGAAGCGCTGTGGTGGAACGACCTGTTCAACGAACTGGAAAAGCGCAAGGGCTTGCCGCACGGGTCCATCAAGTGCTTCGCGCTGGTCGAGTCGCACCCGCTGGCGTTCCAGATGGAGGAGTTCCTCTACAACCTGCGCGAGCACATCCTGGGACTGAACCTGGGGCGCTGGGACTACATGGCCAGCCTCATCCACTTCAACCATCCGAACCCGGACTGGGTGCTGCCGGATCGCAACACCATCCCGCACGACGTGGCGTTCTTCCAGAACTTCCGCACGCTGATGCCGGAGATCTGCCACAAGCACGGCGCGATGGCGATCGGCGGCATGACGGCGCTGTATCCCAGCCGCACGGACGCGGAGTTGAACACGCGCGCCCTGGCAGTGCTGGAGAAAGACAAGAAGAACGAAGCCGACTGCCTGATGGACGGCGCGTGGACGGGGCACCCGGACCAGAACGAGATCGCGGTGAAACAATTCCCGCATCCCAACCAGCTCCACAAGCGGCCGAAGCTGGCGAGCACGCAGCCGGACCTGCGCCCGGCGCCGAAAGGAGTGGGGAAGAAGACGCTGGCGGGCACGCGGGCGGCGGTGCGGACGGTGATCCGGTATCGCAATGGCGTGCTCAACGGACGGGGGGCCAGCCTGCTCGACGGCTACATGGAGGACCTGGCGACCGACCGCATCTATCGGCTGATGATCGCGCAGCGCATCCGCCACCGCGACCAGGTGGAGATCGTGGACGAGGAGACCGGCAAGCGGGTGGAGCACACGCCGGAACTGGTGACCAAGTTGTTCGATGAAGAGCTGGAACGGATCCTGCGCGATCTGCCGTCGGAAGCGAGCGAGGCGGAGCGCGAGACGTTCCCGAAGGCGCGGCGGATCGCAGAGGACATGATCTGCTCGGGCGAGTTTGACCCGGTCTAGTCCTGCCGGCAGTTGTTCCCCGAAAGACGAAGTCCCGGCAAGCGCCGGGAAGACTATTTTCCGAAAGCGGTACACGGCCATGGGCAAGAACAACGGTTTCGAGAAACGCAACGGTCACAGGAAGTCGAACGGTCACGCGAAGGGCTGG
This sequence comes from Terriglobales bacterium, assembly GCA_035457425.1. Lineage (NCBI taxonomy): Bacteria > Pseudomonadati > Acidobacteriota > Terriglobia > Terriglobales > Terriglobales bacterium. Next base: position 1,674 of record DATIBR010000100.1, on the reverse strand, counting down.
ATGACGAACCGCTGGGAAGGCGTCGAGCGACCTTACACGCAGGCGGACGTGGAGCGCCTGCGCGGCACCGTGCGGATCGACTACACGCTCGCCCGTCTGGGCGCCGAGCGGCTGTGGGAGCTGATGCACGCCACTCCCTACGTGCACGCGCTCGGGGCGATGACCGGCAACCAGGCAGTGCAGATGGTGCAGGCCGGGCTGCAGGCGGTGTACGTGAGCGGGTGGCAGGTGGCGGCCGACGCGAACGATTCCGCGCAGACCTATCCGGACCAGAGCCTGTACCCGGTCGACAGCGTGCCGAACCTTTGCCGGCGGCTGAACAATGCGTTGCTGCGCGCCGACCAGATCACGCATGCCGAGGGCAAGAACGGCGTGCACTGGATGGCGCCGCTCGTCGCCGACGCCGAGGCCGGCTTCGGCGGCTGCCTGAATGCCTTCGAGCTGATGAAGGCGATGATCGAGTCGGGCGCCGCGGGCGTTCACTTCGAGGACCAGCTGTCGTCGGCGAAGAAGTGCGGGCACCTGGGCGGCAAGGTCCTGGTGCCGGCGCAGGAGGCGGTGCAGAAACTGGTGGCGGCGCGGCTGGCGGCGGACATCTGCGGCGTTCCGACCGTGCTCATCGCGCGCACGGACGCCAACAGCGCGCAGCTCTTAACGTCTGACATCGACCCGCGGGACCAAGAGTTCATCGAGCCGGGCGAGCGCACCTTCGAGGGCTTCTTCCGGACCCGCGGCGGGCTCGAGATGGCGATCGCGCGCGGCCTGGCGTACGCGCCCTACTGCGACATGATCTGGTGCGAGACCTCCACGCCCGACCTGGACGAAGCGCGGCGGTTCGCCGAAGGCCTCCACGCCAGGTTCCCGGGCAAACTGCTGGCGTACAACTGCTCGCCCTCGTTCAACTGGAAGAAGAAGCTCGACGACGCGACCATCGCGAGATTCCAGCAGGAGCTGGGCGCGATGGGCTACAAGTTCCAGTTCGTGACGCTGGCGGGCTTCCACGCGCTCAACCTCTCGACCTACGAGCTGGCGCTGGGATATCGCGACCGCGGCATGGCGGCCTACTCCGAGCTCCAGGAGCGCGAGTTCGCCCACGAGAAGCAGGCGGGCTACGGCGCGGTGAAGCACCAGCGCTTCGTCGGGACCGGTTACTTCGACGAGGTGGCGCAGGTCATCGCCGGCGGGCAGTCCTCGGTGACCGCGCTGAAGGGATCGACCGAGGAAGACCAGTTCCACCACGGAGACCTGCCGGTGGCTGCGTAATCAGTGTGTTTTTCGGAGGCGGCCTGCGGGCCGCCTCTTTGGTTTTCGGGGTAAACTCTGTCGCGGTGACGAATCCCCGGAGCAATCCAGACGAGCGGCCGCGGCTGCTGTACGTGGTGACGTCTGCCAAGAGCGTGCGGCTGCTGCGCGGCCAGCTGCGGTATATGGCGGCGGCAGGGTTCGATGTGACGATGGCCTCGGCGCCCGGCCCGGAGCTGGACGCGGCCGCCGAACAGGACGGGGTGCGGACCGTAGCCGTTCCCATGGCGGGCGGCCTCTCGCCGCTGAGCGACCTGAAGGCGCTGCGCGCCCTGCGCCGGCTGATGCAGGAAGTCCGGCCGCATATCACGAATGTGAGCACGACCAAGGCGGGGTTGATCGGCGGCCTCGCGGCTCGCAGCGCGGGCGTGC
>DATIBR010000099.1 GCA_035457425.1 Terriglobales bacterium | reverse complement strand
TGATGTGATTCAGATCGTGGCCCGCGGTGAGCTTGATCATGTGCGCGATCGACTCCTGGCCGCGCTCCGAGTGCATGCCATAGTTCTCCCACGCGCTGCGCGGGACCGACTTCAGCAGCACGATGTTCGCCTCGCGCTGCGCGGTGTAAGCGGCCAGCGACTGCCTCGGGTCGCGCTTCGCATAACCGAAGGTGTTGGCCCAGGCGTCTTGATCGTAGGCCTGCACGGCGACGCCGGGGCTGGCGAGGATCTGCCGCATGCGCCAGCCGATGGCGACTTCGGCGTCCGCCAGGTGCGCGACAATCTCGGCCACCGACCACTTCCCCGGCGCGGGACGCTTCGCCAGCCGCTTCTTGTCTTTGCCGCGCAACAGCGCAGCCAGCTTCTTCGGCGCTTGCTGCTGGAGCTTCAGCGCGTCCTTGCCATCGGAGTGGCTCAGGATGCGGGCGATGTACTGCTGAACGGTCTCAGGCATGGGACGTTCTCCTGCCTTGAGTGGATGAGCGACAGAACGGCCGGGTCGCGGAATCTTTTTCCGCGCGCGACTTCTCGCCTCCCACCCAAGCAAAACCGGCTTGGGTGGGGCACCCATAGTTGGATTGGGTGCAACAAGCGTAGGCTGGCCCACCCGGCGGGCGGGCGACCCGGGTGCTGAGCGTGATGGATGCCTTCACGCGCGAGTGCCTGGCGCTGGAGGCGGACACCAGCTTCGCCTCGCGGCGAGTGACGCGGGTGCTGGAGGAGATCGCGGCCGAGCGCGGAGCACCGCAAGCGATCCGCTGCGACAACGGGCCGGAGCTGACCAGCCGCCACTTCCTCGCCTGGTGCGTGGAGCGGCGGATCGAGCTGCGCCACATCCAGCCCGGCAAGCCGCAGCAGAACGCACGGGTCGAGAGCTTCCACGGGCACATGCGGGAAGAGTGCTTGCGCCTGAGCTGGTTCGAGAACCTGTTCGACGCGCGGCGCAAGATCGCGGCGTGGCGGACCGAGTACAACGAACAGCGGCCACACAGCAGTCTGGGATATCGAACGCCGAAGGAGTTTGCTACAGAGATGGGGGCGGCTTCGGACGGCAAGAAACCGCCGTCCTCAGCCGCAGAACCAAGAACAGGAGCTAAATCAGGTGTCGTATGATCGCGTGTGTGGAGAATGGGGGCAGGTCACTGCCACAGTCATGAGCAATGTAGACGGGACAGCCATCAAGGAAGAGTCGGATTTTTATCCGTGGGGTGGTGAGCAAGTCATTCGAGGTAGAAGGCGGTGAGTTAGTACACGCCGGTTACGCACGGGTTGATCTGAGTAACGGTACGGCTGAGCACATTGGATTTCTTGGCGCGGGCGTTGATCTTGTGCTGACCAATGTGAGCCTAAGCCACATCGCTACCCCAGGTTCTTTCGGGATCGTGGGCGAAGGGGGCTTTCAAGGAGCCGCTGGAGGGGTCGGAGCCTACCTTAACGTCCATTCAGTCACAGATTGTATCGACCATAAGGGACGGTAGACAATGATTGCGCTAATCATCGGTGATCCCTCTTCTCCCGCCTGGCTCAAACACCTAACGGGACTACTAAGCATCGCGCTCGTTTTTTATGTCAGCTTCTTTGTCAGGTTGCCACGAACAGCCGGGAAGCCCCGGTCTTTCGCACCTAAATTCACATATCCTCGCGATACTTTTAAGGGTTTCATGCAACGGATTGGATTCACGCTTGCATTCGGGGCGTTCGTGGTGGTCGTCTATCTAGGCATTGGGCGACTGGCGACACTTCTGTCGCCCTACAAATAGCACACTGAAGGCATCCACTAACCGCGCGGATACAGCGGATACAGAGGGGAAGAAACCCACGCGGCATAGCTTTCACGGCGACCACTTTTCTTACGAGGTCGTTACATACGTTACGTAACGTTAGGGTCTCTTACTTGTTCTTCGAAGATGCTCATTATTTCTGGAACGCGATGTGCCCCGTCACCGTAAAACAGACATTTTCGGGGCGATGTGCAGCACATATCCCGGAAACGAGAGGGCATCTGATAGGGCGGGTGGCCCACCCTACCCGCTGCGCAGGAATTATAGAGACGGAGAATCCTGAGGGTGCCCCATCCTTCGCGCGCGGTGTTCGCGCGAAGGGTGGGAGCAAGCCACCAGAATGTGGGTGCCCCACCCGAGCCCCGCCGCGGCGGGCTCGGGTGGGAGGCAGAATCCTCATAGGTTCGCCTTCCTGGCCGAAGCCGTTGTAGCTCTTGAGGTCGCTCGGCATGGGAAGAGAGTACCGCCGTCGCCGACTCATGCAACATCTTCGATTCGCTTGTTCTGGATCTGGAACAAGCGTTCCCACCCGAGCAACGGCGGCTCGCCCGCCCGAAAGAGTTGCGCGGCCTCGACTAGCCCTTAGCCACTGGCCACTTTTCCTGTCAAGCCCTCACTCCACCTGCTTTCTCGCTAAACCGCTGAGCACAATCGAAATAGAGTTCCCTCCCCGATGTCCGGTTTCACCCCTCCCGTATGTCATGCTGAAAGTGGCGGAGTGTACCTACACCCCGCCGGCCACTGCTCTTTCTCAACCCGCAAGCTCAAGCCGTAGGGTTACCCTACCCGCATCCCGTTCTGAACAATCGGAAATCGCCAGGACACCCCGGGGGGAGGGGATACCTCGAAGGTAATCGCGAAGCCGTGCGAGAGGTTATTGCTCTCTTACCTGCAGGGATGACCGCTTGCCGACCTAGGCGACGGCGGCGACTTCGAGTTCGGCGGCGAGGGACTTGGCAGTGCCGGGGCCTTCGACCTTGGCGGCTTCCAGCGCGGCGTCGGCGCGGTTGATGACCTCGGTGACGATGTCGATGGGGTCGTACTTGGCCTGCATCACCGCCTCGGCGATGCCGACGGTCATGGGCGGCTGCTTCTCGGTGCCGGGGATCTTCACGCTGCCCAGCACTTTGCGCAGCTTGTCGATGACGAAGAAGGCGTTCTTGTCGTTGGTGTCGGCCAGCACCACCGCGATGGTGGTGAGCTCGTAGCGCACCGCGACGTCGTTCTGCCGGATGTGCGAGCAGATGACCTGGCCGAGCTGCGTCATCATGTTCTCGACCGCCTGCTCGCCGATCTCCTTGACCAGCGTCCCGGATTTGCCGAAGTGCAGCAGCATCAGCGTCGAGGTGGAGTTCTGCTGCACCGAGCGCCGCGTCTCCGACAGCAGCACGTCGAGGTAGCTGGAGCGCTTGAGCAGGCCGGACTTCTCGTCGGTGACGGCGAGCGTCTTCATCAGCGAGCGCAGCTTGGCGTTGGAGACGGCGAGCTGCGTCTGGTCGGCGATGGTCTTCAGCACCACCACGTCGGTCTGGCGCCACTGCCGCTGCTGGCCGCACTGCTCCAGGATGATCATGCCGGCGTGCTCGTCGCCATCCATCAGCGGCACCGCGAGGATGCTCTTGATGTCGAGCGCGGTCAGGAATGGCTGCACAGGACCGAGCTCGGGCGACTTCTGCGCGTCGGCCAGCGAGACGAAGCCCTGCGCGATGGACATCTGCTGCAGCGTGCCCAGCAACTTCACGATGGCCTGGACGTCGGATTGCTTGATGCCGGGCGCGCAGTACTCGAGCGCCGCCGAGGGCGGCTTGCCCGGATTGCACAGGCCCGCGATACAGCGCGAGGCGCTCCAGTGCCGGCCGACGTCGTTGACCGCGGCGAACAGCACGCCCTTCACGTTGGACTGGCGGTAGATGTTGCGCGTGATCTCGGTGACGCGCGAGATGTTGTCGACGGCGTTCTCGCCGTGCTCGGCGGGCGGCGGCGCGGGCGCGGCGGCCACCGGCGCCGCAGCGGCGACCGGAGCCGCGACGGGCGCGGGCGCGGCGCCGCCTTCGTACTTCGGCACGTAGCCGGCGTTCATGTACAGGTTGCGCAGCTTCTCGTTCTTCTCTTCTTCGCGCGGGAAGAGCTTGTTGATGCGCTCCAGGCGCTCGATGGCCTTCGAGCGCATGCCGTACTGGATGTAGATCTCGGCCTGGAGGATGAAGTCCTCCAGCACGGTGGGCTCGCTGTCGACCTGCTTCTGCTGAGTCGCGGGCTCGCCGGGCACGGCGCCGACGGCGGCGAAACGGTTGGCGATGGCGCTGTAGCGGTTCTGATCGATCTTGCCGCGCAGCATCTCGAGGCGCTTCTGGTAGCCCTTCTCGTAGGGGTCTACCTCGGCGGCGCGGTCGAGCGAGTCCGACGCCTTGATGAAGTTGCCCATCGCGTAATACAGCTCGAAGAGTTTCACCAGCGCGGCGCAGTAGTCGGCCTCGCGGTTGGTGGCGTTGAACTGCTCCACCAGGTACTCGAGGAACTCGGGCGCGGGCGGATGCTTGTCCGTCACGCCCTTGATGAACTCGACGTACTCACGGCGCCGGCTGTGCTTGCTCTCGAACTCTTCCAGCTTGTGGGCGAGCGCGAGCGCCTTGCCGTGGTGCTCGGCGGTGATGAGCGCGCCGATGACCTGGCCGACGTTCTCGAGTTGCGCCGAGGGGTTCTTCTCGAACAGCTCCCAAAGGAAGGGCTCGGCTTCGAGCGGACGGTTCGAGCCCAGCAGCGCGAGCGCATAGGGCTCACGCGCTTCCGGCTTGGAGTCGGCGGCCTTGGCGAGCGGCTCCAGGATCTTGATGGCCTCGGCGGACTTCCTGTTCTCGGTGAGCGCGGCGCCGTAGGCGATGGCCAGCGCCTGGTTGGCAGGGTCCAGCGGATATCCGCGCTCGAGCAGCGCGAGCGGGCTGGAGCCCGCCTTCTTCTCCAGTTCGGCGGCGTGGAGATAGGCGTCGGCCGCGGTCTTGTTGTCGCCGGTCTCGGCGGTGAGGATGCCGAGCTGCTTCCAGTTCTCCAACTCGGGCTCGAGCACGACCAGCGACTTGTAGCAGGCCGCGGCTTCTTTCTTCCTGCCGGTGGCCACGAAGGCCTTCGCCGCAGCGTGGTAGCCCTCGAGCGCTTCCTTCTTGTCGCCCTTCTTCTCGGCGAACTGGGCGTGCTTGAAGACCTGTTCGTTGGTCGGCTGGCCGACGCGGATGAGCTTCTTGTAGGTGATGAGCGCGCCGGCGGCGTTGCCGATCTGCGCCTGGCGGTCGAAGAGCTCGCTCAGCAGCTCGTGCGCGTCCTTGGGACGGCCGAGGGCGATGCACAAGTCGGCGGCCGACTGCCGGACGGCATCCTGATTGGGGTCCGCTTCCAGGATGTCGATGTACTCGTTCAGGGCGTCGTTCTGCTTGCCCTTCTGGAGATACTTCTCGGCTTTTTCCAGGTGCTTGGAGATGTCAGCCATCGCGGACCCTGCGTCATCGCTGGCGGGCGCGCGAAGAAAGTCCGGCCGCGAAGAAGCGGCAAAAGACTGTTGTGGCAGCCAGTGTGAGGCTTGCGTATTGTATGCGGAACGCTACAGCAGCGGCAATTAGGGAAAAAGCCTGAGAGCGCGGTTTTTGGGGCAGGAGCGGGATGAACGAGAGCGGGTTGCGGAAAGAGCTGACTGCCGGCCAGATGGCCATGGTCGCCATCGGAGGGTCGATCGGGACGGGGCTGCTGCTGGGCTCCGGCGCGGCCGTCAAGCTCGCCGGACCGGCGGTGATCCTGAGCTACGTGATCGCGGCGCTGGTGATGGGCGTGGTCGCGCTCGCCATCGGCGAGATGGCCTGCGTGCACCCCGCGGCCGGGTCCTTCGGTGTCTACGCCGAGGAGTACCTGAACCCGTGGGCGGGGTTCATCTCGCGCTACGGCTACTGGTTCGCCATGGTGACCTCGATCGGGGCGGAGATGGTGGCCTCGGCGACCTACGCGCGCTACTGGTTCCCCGGCGTGCCGGCGTGGGCGTTCGTGCTCGGATTCGGTGCGCTGCTGGTGGGCGCCAACGTCCTGCCGGTGCTGCACTACGGCTGGTTCGAATACTGGTTCGCCATGCTGAAGGTGGTCACGATCGTGGCGTTCATCGTGCTGGGCGGGCTGTTCCTCGCCGGCGGGCGCGTGGCGCCGCAGTACACCGCGAGCGGCGGGTTCTTCCCCAACGGCGGGCTCGCGCCGCTGCTGGCGACCGCGTTCGCCATCTTCACCTTCGGCGGGGTGGAGATGGTGGCCATCGCGTCGGGCGAGGCGAAGTCGGGCAAGGACGTGGCGCGCGCGACCTGGGTGATGTACGGCGTGCTGACGTTCATCTACGTGGGCGCGGTCGCGGTGCTGGTAGGCGTGCTGGCGTGGCGCGAGGCGGGAGTGGCCGAGAGCCCGTTCGTCAGCGTCTTCCGGCTCGCGGGGCTGGGCGGCGCGGCGACGGTGATGAACGTGGTCGTGCTGACCGCGGCGCTCTCGGGCGCGAACGCTTCCCTCTACTCGGCGGCGCGCATGGTGTTCTCGCTGGCGCGCACCGGCTATGCGCCCAGCGGGCTGGGAAAGCTGACGCGGCACGGCTCGCCGCTGCGGGCGCTGATGGCCTCGAGCCTGGGGATCGTCGCGGCGGCGTGGGTGGCGGTGCGGTACCCGGAGAGCGCGTTCCTCTACATGTTCGGCGGAGCGCTGGGCGGCGGCGTGGCGGCGTGGCTGGTGGGGCTGGCGGCGCACGTGCAGTTCCGGCGGCGGATGTCGGCGGAACAGATCAAGGCGCTGCCGCTGCGGCTGCCGGGCGGCGCGGCCAGCTCCGTGGTCGCGTTCATCGTGATGTCGCTGGCGGTGCTGGCGACGTGGCCGACGCAGCTGCGGGTGACGCTGCTGGGCGGCCCGCCCATCCTAGGGGCGCTGACGGTGGCGTATTTCGTGACGCGCGGGCGGCGCGGTTCGAACCCGCCAAGGTAGCGGCCGCGGGGCGTCCGCGAGTTTTCGCTTGACATTCGCCCTGTCTTCGCCAACACTTTCGCTATGGCACTCACCAAGCGGCAGAAGCAGGTCTACGACTTCATCGCGGAGTTCCTGACGCGGAACGGCTACTCGCCCTCGTTCGAAGAGATCGGGCAGGGCATGAAGCTGAGCTCGCTGGCGACCGTCCACAAGCACATCTCCAACCTCGAGAAGAAGGGGCTGCTGAAGCGGGATTACAACCGCAGCCGCTCGATCGACGTGCTGCCGCCGAAGGGCGCGCTGAAGAAGTCGCTGGCCGCGGCGGCGGCCGCGGCGGCGCCGGCCTCCACTTCGCTGCCGCTGCTGGGGCGCATCGCCGCGGGGCGTCCGGTGGAGACACTGGAGAATCCGGAGACGATCTCGCTGACCGACATCACGCGCTCGAAAGACGTGTACGTGCTCGAGGTCTCGGGCGAATCGATGATCGACGAGCACATCATGAGCGGCGATTACGTGCTGGTGGAGAAGACGCAGACCGCGCGCAACGGCGAGATGGTCGTCGCGCTGGTCGACGGCATGGAGACCACGCTGAAGCGCATGTACAAGGAAGACGCGCAGGTGCGGCTGCAACCCTCGAACGCGGCGATGCCGCCCATCATCGTGCCGGCACAGAACGTCGCCATCCAGGGGAGAGTGATCGGGGTGCTCAGGAAGTACTAGTCGTCCGACGTCAGTCTTCGGACTCCAGGAAAGTCAAAAGCCCGGCACACATGCCGGGCTTTTTGCTGAAGACTGACGTCTGACGTTCGAAGACTTACACGTACTTCTCCAGGGCCTGCTGGATCTTCTCTTTGGCGACGTAGCCGACGATGGATTCTTTCGGCTGGCCGTCCTTATAGATGATGAGGGTGGGGATGCCGCGGACCTGGTAGCGCATGGGCGTGGCGGGGTTGCGGTCCACGTCCATCTTGCCGACCTTGACCTTGCCCTGGAACTGCGCGGCGACCTCGTCGACGATGGGGGCGAGGGCCTTGCAGGGGCCGCACCAGGCGGCCCAGAAATCAATCATCACGGGCTTGTCGGATTTGAGGACGTCCTGCTCGAACGTCTGGTCGGTGACTTCAAAGATCCCTTCGGCGGCCATTCTTCCTCCAGCTTCCTGCGCAAGTATGAGAGCAACGACTGAGTATATTGGATGCCGAGGCAGGCGGAAAGACTCAGCGGCGGCGGGACGCGGCCGGCCCTGCCGGCGAGAGGTCGGCGCTCCCCTCCAGCGCGCGCTGGAACCAGCGGCGGCGGCGCGGCGGCAACTGCTCGGCGAAGGCGGCCAGCAGCTCCTCGATCTGGCGGAGCATGCGGCGGTCGCTCCAGTTGCGCTCGTCGTAGCGCAGGCGGCGATAGGTGAGGTGGGCGAGCAACGCGTTGACGCGCTCGCGGTTCGAGGTGGCTTCCTTGTCCATGCGCGGGCGGCGCTCGCGCCAGCGCTTGGCGTCGATCACGTAGTCGGCGGCGCGCACGTCGTGCGCCAGCGAGCGCTTCTTGTCGGCGTAAAAGAAATCGAGCAGGTTGCGGTAGTGGATGAGGAAGGTTTCGAGCATGGCGTTGCGGAAGCTGCGCGGCCCGATGCCCTTGCCGCGCAGCGCGTTCGCCGTCTCGCGCACCATCTTGATCTCGTAGGCGAGGTGGCGGCGCGCCATCTCGGCGAGCTCCAGGTCGTCACGCTCCGCCTGGAAACGGCGGCGAGCCGAGACGGGCGCGGGCAGCAGCTGGTTCCGGCCGGGGAATGGGACGACGGGCGCGGGGCGTCCGCGGGGCTGCGGCGCGCGCCGCAGCGGCGCGGGCGCGATCTCGCTCACGACAAGCGGCTTGGGAGGGCGGCCGGGCATGGGCCGCAGCTTGCCAGCCGCGCGCGGCATGGCGGCCTGCGAGCGCGCCGCCGTGCGCGCTTGCTGGCGCTCCATCTGCCGTAGGCCACGAGTGAGGCGCGCTCCCATCGAAGTCTGTAGGACGCACGCGGGCAGCGGCTGGTTGCGCCCCCAAGGTGCAGCGTCAAAGGCCGCGGGCCGTGGCACCCATTTTCTTGCCGTTCCCCCTAACCGGGGGCTGCCCTTCAGGTCTAATGGGCGCATGGAGATGAGCGACCGAGGAGCGGTAGCCGCGGTGCGCGCGGGCGACCGCGAGGCGTTCCGGCTGCTGGTCGAGAAACACAGCCGCTCCATCTTCAAGCTGGCCTATCGCATGACGCAGAACGAACAAGACGCGGAAGAGGTGGTGCAGGAGACGTTCCTGCGCGCCTACCGGAAGCTGGCCGACTTCGAGTCGCGCGCGGAGGTGGGGACGTGGCTGTACCGCATCGCGGCGAACTGCTCGTACGACCTGCTCGGCCGCCGCAAGAAGCACTTCGCCGAGACGCCCATCCAGGACGAGGAAGGCGACCTGATACCGCTGCCGGCCGCGGACCCGAGCCCGGAGCGCGTGGCGCTCTCGGGCGAGCTGCGCGCCAAGCTGGCGGAGGCGATGAATGAGCTTTCGCCGGTGGAGCGGACGGCGTTCGTGCTGCGCCACTTTGAAGGACAGTCCATCGAGGAGATCGGCAAGGTCCTGGGTCTGAAGGCGAACGCGACCAAGAACAGCATCTTCCGCGCGGTGCAGAAGCTGCGCCGCGCGCTCGGCCCATTGGTGTTGGCGAGATGAAGAAAGAAATGCACCTGACGGAAGAACAGCTGGTTGCGCATCACTACGGCGACGCCGGCGCGCGCGAGCGCGCGGCGGCGGAGCAGCACCTGGCGAGCTGCGCGGAGTGCGCCGGCCGGCTCGCCGGCCTGCGCTCGTTCCTGCACGCCGTGACGGCGCCGGAGGCGCCGGCGCGCGACGAGGCTTACGGCAGCGAAGTGTGGGATCGCATCCGCGCGCACATCGCGCAGGAGCAGCCCGAGCCGCGGCGCTGGTTCGGGGTCTTCCCCGCGCAGCGCTGGGCGCTGGGTGGCGCGCTGGCCGCGCTCCTGGTGGCGGCATTCCTGCTGGGACGCTTCGTACAACCGAAGGGGCCGACGGAAACAGCCGCAGCGCCAAAGCCCGCGCCGGTCGAGGTCCGCGAGCGCGTCTTGCTGGTCGCGTTGAGCGACCACCTGGAGAAATCGCAGATGGTCCTGATCGAGCTGGCGAACGCGCCGACGCAGGGCGGGCCGGTAGACATCAGCGCGGAGCAGCGGCGCGCCGAGCAGCTGGTCGATTCCAGCCGGCTCTATCGCCAGACGGCGCAGGCGGTGGGCGATGCTTCCACGGCCAAGCTGCTGGACGAGTTGGAGCGGACGTTGCTCGACATCGCGCACAGCCCGTCGCAGCTCGAGGGGCCGGAGCTGAAGCGCATGCAGCAGCGCATCGAGGCGCGCGGCCTGATCTTCAAGGTCCGGGTGGTGGAGTCGAAGGTGCGGCGCGAGCAGTTGCCCCACAGAGATCAAGGGATGAAGAACGAATCCAAGCAGGCAGAACCGAGGAAACAGATATGAGAAGCAAGGCAGTGCTGATGGCGCTGATGTTGGCGGCGCTGGTGAGCGCGCGCGGGCAGTCGTTGGACGACGTCACGGGGAACGCGTTCGCACCGCAGACGGCGAGCGAGCGCGAGAAAGAGCGCGCGGAGCGCGACAAGGAGCGCGCGGCCGAGCGCGCCGAGCGCGAAGACGAGCTCTACAACGACGGCACCGAGTACCTGGACGAAGGCGAGTGGCAAAAGGCCCTCGGGAAGTTCGACCAGCTGATCGAGATGAAGAGCCGCCGCATGGACGCGGCGATGTACTGGAAGGCGTACGCGCTGAGCAAGCTCGGGCGGCGGCAGGAGGCGCTGGCGACGCTCGCCACGCTGAAGCGCGGCAATCCGCAGAGCAAGTGGGTGAAGGACGCGAGCGCGCTGGAGCAGGAGATCAACACGCGGCAGGGCGTCGTGCCGAAACCCGAGACGATCGAAGACTGCGAGCTGAAGGTGATGGCCATCAACTCGCTGATGAACAGCGACGAAGAGCGCGCCGTGCCGATGGTCGAGAAGCTTCTGAACTCGAACACGTGCCCGAAGGCGAAGAACCAGGCGCTGTTCGTGCTCTCGCAGAGCGACTCTCCGCGGGCGACGGCGGCGCTGATGAACATCGCGCGCGGCAACGCGCACCCCGAGCTGCAGATCAAGGCGATCCGCAATCTCGGCCTCAACGGCAACCAACAGAACAAGCAGGCGCTGGTCGAGATCTACAAGTCCACCAACGACACGGCGGTCAAGCGCACGGTGCTGCAGGCCTTCCTGACGGGCGGCGCCGAGGACGAGACGCTGGCGGTGGCGACGGGCGATCCCGATCCGGACATGCGGCGCGCCGCGATCCACCAACTGGGCGCCATGGGCGCGCACAAGCAACTGCACCAGCTCTACCAGTCGGCGCGGTCGATCGACGAAAAGAAGGCCATCATGAACGCCTGCGGCATCGGCGGCGACATTGCCTTCCTGGCACAGGTCGCCAGGAACGGCGCGGAGCAGATGGAGGTGCGCAAGGCCGCGCTCAACGGGCTGGGCATCGGAGGGGGAGGCCGCTACCTGTTCGAGGTCTACAACGCCGACACCAACCCGGAGATCCGCAAAGCGGCTATCAACGGCATGTTCATCAGCGGCGCGTGCAGCGAGATGGTGACGCTCGTGAAGAAGGAGACCAACTCCGACATGAAGCGGGCGCTCATCCAGCAGCTCTCGCTCATGGATTGTCGCGAGGCGCGCGATTACATGATGGAGATCCTGAACAAGTGAGGCCAGCCATGAAGCGACTCGTACTGTGTGTGATGTTACTGGGCGCCGCGGTCGCAACGGCGCAGGCGGTAAGACTCGAGGATCCACGCCCGCAGATCGTCAACGGCAAGATCTCCGAGCAGGCGATGAGCGGCACCCTAGCCCAGACCATCGAGCGCCTGGGGGCGGGGGGCCGGGCGGCGTGGATCGGGTACGCGGCGGCCAAGGTGGCGGGCGTGCAGCAAATGTGCTGCTTCAACGCGCGCAGCGCCTTCCGTGGAAACCCGCAGTGCTGCGGAGGATGCCGGCTGGAGAGCGGCGACAACAGCAACACCATGGGAAGAGTGAACGACTGCCCCGAGCCGCAGACGGACCGGTTCTTCGTCCTGGTGCGCGTCGGGTCGGGAGAGGTGCTGCGCATCCGGCCCGCGAGCGTGGACTGTGGTCTCGACCTGGGCGGGCTCACGCTGTACTGGCTGAACCAGGTGAAGCCGGCAGAGAGCGTGGCGTGGCTCTCGGGCTTCCTGACCAATGAATCGAAGAAGCAGCGCAACAACGCTCTCACGGCGCTGGCGCTGCACCAGGATCCCGCGGCAGAGGCCGTGTTGCTCCGCTTGTTGAAGCCGCCGCAGCCCAAAGACATCCGGAACCAAGCGGCTTTCTGGCTGGGAAGCGAGCACGGCCGGAGGGGTTACGAGGCGGTGCGCGACGCCATCCGGAACGACAGCGACTCAAAGTTCCGCCAGGAAGCGATCCTCGCGCTGAGCGAGAGCGACGAACCTGACGCGCAGCAGGAGATGATCCGGTTGGCGCACGAGGACAGGGATCCCGACGTCCGCGGGCAGGCGCTGTTCTGGCTGGCGCAGAAGGCGGGCCGCAAGGTCGGGGGCGTGATCGCCGACGTGATCGAGAACGACCCCGACACCGACATCAAGAAGAAGGCGGTGTTCGCGCTCACGCAGATGGACCACAACGAGGGGGTGCCGCTGCTCATCCAGGTGGCGAAGACGAACAAGAACCCGGTGGTGCGGAAGGAAGCCATCTTCTGGCTGGGGCAGTCGGAGGACCCGCGGGCGCTGGATTACATCGAGAGCATCCTGGCCAAGTAAGCCGCGATTGCGGCGCGCCGAGGCTTGATCCTTCGACTCGCGCTCCCCTACGGCACGGCTGAAGCCGTGCCCTTTCTGCCTCACCGCACCTTGACTTCAGCTTTGGCGCCGCGCTGCAGCTCGTTGGCCTTCATCTGCAGGTAGCGGTCCATGATCCTGGGCATCTCCACGTCCATGCGCTGGACGAAGCGGTCCTCGGCCTTCTTGATGTTGCCGTCCATCGCGTCCATCTTCTGCTGGAACTGGTCGAGGCGCGAATCGAAGCGGTTGAGGCGCGTGTTGAGCGAGGGCATGAACTGGCCGACGGCGCCCTCCGCCTGCTTCTGCATGGCGTTGAGCGTGTCGCGTGTCTTGCGGATCTCCTGCCCCTGGTAGACGACCACCGCGCCGAGCGCGAGGCACAGCAGGATGACCAACACGAGCAGGTTGCGCGTGACTGCGAGATTGCGTTCCAACATGGCTTCTTCCTCAGGTGAGATCTCGTCGTACGACGGACGTGCGATGGCGCTGGCGGCCGCGTAGCCGGTGGGCGCTTTCATGCCGCCGGCGGTCTTCGGGATGGCGGTGGGAATCTTGTCCTGGCTCGGCGCCGGCGTGTGCGAGGTGGTGGCGAAGCCGCCGACCGACGTCGGCGGGGGCGTGCGGGTCGCGCCAGCCATCTGCGTGGGCGTCGCCCGCACGGTGGTAGCGCCGATGCTCCCCATCTCCATGGTGCCGGCGATGGTGGCCGCGCCCGCGCCGAGCCGGAACTCGGGGCCGTCCTCGCCCAGGCGGAAGACGTCGCCGGGATGCAGTCTCTCGCGCATGATGCGACGACCGTTCAGCAGCGTGCCGTTGAAGCTGTTCTGGTCCTCGAGCCACAGCTCGCCCTCGGGCGTGCGCAGGACGATGGCGTGGCGGCGCGAGACCATCTCGCCGGCCGGCCGGACGTCGCACTGGGCATCGCGGCCGATGGAGACCTCGCGCTGGTCAAAGCTCCAGCGCTTGCCGTCGGCGAGTGATTCGAGCTCTACCTTCACAGGCGACTCCCATCGTGGTCCCGGCCCTTGAGCGCCACCATGATGAACAAAAGCATGAGAAAAGCAAAGCCGCTTAAGACGGCGGCGTAGGGCGCGAGCTCGGGATGGCGCCCGCGGTCGCCGAGCTGCGAGGCGTTGATGTCGCCGGCGAGGAACGCGTCGATGTCCTTGCGGATGCGCGCCTCGTCGTCGGCGTGGAAGGTCACGTGGACGGCGCCGAGGTCCTGGAAGCTGTAGCCGTAGCTCTGCAGGTTATGCGGGTCGGTGGAGTAGTCGTGGACGTAGAGGTCGCTGAGCGCCTCGAGCCCCCAGCGCGCGGCCATCAGGGGCGCGGCGCCGTAGCGCAGCGCGGCCGGCATGCTGGGCGAGAGCGTCCAGGCGGGCGCGTCTTCGCGGCAGTAGCCGGTGGGCGCGACGGCTTCGGTGCAGGCGGCCGACTCGCCCGCCTTCACGATATTGAACGGGTGGCGCTGCTCGACCGGGATGAGCAAGCCGGCGAGCAGCAGCTGCGGGATGAGCGCCAGCGGGAACACGTAGAGCGCCCAATCGGCGTTGCGCGCGAGCGCGGAGATGAGCAGGCCGAGCAGCACGCCCTGCATCGTCATCACCCACATCATCACGGTCGCGCCCAGGTAGTGGTTGCTCTGCGCGTTCATCACGGTGAGCACGGTGACGAAGAGTGCGCTTTGCACCAGCGCAACCACGCCGAGGTAGGCGAGCTTGGAGCCGAGATAGCTGAGGATGGAGAGGCCGCGCTGGCGCTCGCGGCGGTAGATGGAGATCTCGTCGACGACCTCGCGCACCGAAAACGAGCAGCCGAACCACAGGCCCGCGAAGACGACCATGAGCAGCGTCTTGGGCTCGTTAGGCCCGGCGGCGATGAGCGCGGTCAAGGCCGCGATGGCGACCGGCGGCACCAGCATGCCGGCCACGTTCTTCCAGTCCTTGAGCTTGCTGGCGAACTGGCGGGCCGCGAGCGTGCCGAACTGGCGGAGGCGCGAGTGCTTCTCCGGCCTGGCGGGCGCGACCGCGCCGCGCCGCGGAGCGGGCTCATCGCCGCCCTGCGTGAATTCCTTCGCCAGCTCGGACTGGCGGTAACGGCGCGCCCACTCGTCGGCGTCGCGCTCCAGCAGTTTCTCGTAGACCTCGTGGGGACGCGTGGCCTGGAAGTAGTGCAGCATCTCCTGGCCGGGCCCGTAGTAGGCGAGCTTCCCTTTCGCCAGGACCGCGATCTTGTCGAGCAGGGTGAACGAGCTGAGCAGGTGGGTGGTGAGCACGACGGTGGAGCCGCGATTGGCGATCTGGCGGAAGAGCTGCATCATCCGCATCTCGGTGCGCGGATCCTGGCCGGCGGTGGGCTCGTCGAGGAACAGCAGGCTGGGCTTGGAGAGCAGCTCGATGGCGACGTTGACGCGCTTGCGCTGTCCGCCGGAGAGCTCGCCGACGGCGACGTCGAGGCGGTCGCCGAGGTCGAGCAGCTCCACGACTTCCGCCACGCGCTTGCGGATCTCCTCGGCGTCAGAGTCGTCGGGCAGGCGCAGGCGGCCGGCGTAGTTCAGGCACTCGCGCACGGTCAGCGTCTTGTGCAGGATGTCGTCCTGCGGGACGTAGCCGATGAGCGAACGCAGCGAGCGGAACTCGTCATAGAGGCTCGCGCTGTTCATCAGGACGCGCCCGGAATCCGCCGGCTGGAAGCCGTTGAGGGCGTGCATGAGCGTGGACTTGCCGGAGCCGACCGGCCCGAGCAGCCCGACGAACTCGCGCGGCTCGATGACGAGCGAGACGTCGTCCACCAGCGTGACCGGCCGCTGCGTGTACTGGTCCTTGACCGTGCGCTTGAGGCGCTGCGCGACCAGGCGGACGCGCGTCCCGTCGGACTGCTGCTCGAGCTGTGAGCCGTCGAACAGCAGCTGGACGGCGCCGAGCGCGAGCTTGTCGCGCGGGTTGAGCGCCTGGCGCTTGATGCGCATGCCGTTGACGAACGTGCCGTTGTCGGAATCCTTGTCGAGGACCTCGTAGCCGGAAGCCGTGCGGCGGATCTCGGCGTGCGCGCGCGAGACGCTGGGATGGTCGAGCCGGATGTCGCTGGCGGAGTCGCGACCGAGCACCACGACCGGCTTGGTGAGCTCGAGGTCGCGCAGCACCTGCACGCGGCGGCGCGGATGGCGGTAGAGCAGCAGCTTCGCGTCGCAGTCGCCGAACTGGATGAGGTCGCCATCCTGCAGCAGGCGCTCGGAGACGCGTTGGCCGTTCACGAATGTGCCATTGCTGGAGGCCAGGTCGCGCACGGTGGCGCCGGCGGGGGTGGCGGTGATCTCGGCGTGGTTCTCGGAGATGGTGGGATGGACGATTTGGATGCGGCCTTCTTCTTTGGGTGCGCGGCCGATGCGCAGCCGGGTCGCGGTCAGCGGGATGTTCTCGACCGCGTACTGGTCGAGCACGAGCTGCAGCGAGCCGCGGCTGACAGCAGTGGCATCTTCGGCGGCGAGGCGTACCGTGACCGCCGAGCGCGAGGGCTTCACCGCGGCGGCCACCTGCGTCACCGGGCGCGATTCGCCCTTCGGCAGGTCTTCGTGGACCGCGGAAGCCGCGGCCGCGGCGCGCGCCGCCACCGCGTTCTGGAACTCGTAGGTCAAGCTATTCTTCGGCGAATGTCCGAAACGGACGCGGTCGCCGTCGTGCAGCGTGGCGCGCTCGATGCGGCTGTCGTTGACGTACGTCCCGTTGGCCGAGCTGTCTTCGACCATGACGCGGCCGCCCTCGAGCGAGAAGCGCGCGTGGATGCGTGAGACCTCAGGGTCGTTGAGCACGATCTGGTTCTGCGTGGGATGCCGCCCGGCCGTGACGGCGGTGGCTGTGACTTCAAAGCGCTTGCCGGCGTTCTCCCCCTGCTCGCCCACCAGCCAGTGGTGCGCGCCTTCCAGGTACCCGGAGCCGATGGGTGGGGTGCTGGTGTCTTGCAGGAGAGGCTTGCCGCAAAGGGCGCATTCGGCCGCGGTCCCGTAATTGACCCGACCACACGACCGACACGTCACCGTGGAAACCATTGCGAGTCCGAAGCCCTGGGAGGTTTCTCGGGGGAAGGCGCATGGTATTCGATTTTCGCGGCCGAGACAACGACCAAGGAGGTTGCGGTATCATGCTGCCCGAGTTTTTCTGCGAGGAGAGATGATCGCGATCGGAGATTTCGTCCAGGGGCTGCAGCGCTTCGCGCCGGCGGATTTCACGCGCATCGAGCGCATCCGGGATTACGTGCGCCAGAACCCGGTGGCGCCGGAGTCCATTGAGCGCTACACGCTCTGGGACAAGCAGCACTACACGCGCAACCTGATCGACCGCACGCCGCTGTATGAGCTGATCGCCATCTGCTGGGAGCCGGGACACATCTCGGCCATCCACAACCACGAGGGCCAGAACTGCTGGATGTCGGTTCCGATCGGGCGGCTCAAGGTGCAGAACTATCGCGTGATCGCGGAAGACCCGAAGGCCGGCACCTGCGACCTGGAAGAAGACAACGTGGAGTGGATCGAGCCCGGGAACCCGTGCGCCGTGGACCCGAAGCGCCCGGTGCATCGCGTGGAGAACCCGCGCGAGGCGAACACGCGCGCGGTGAGCCTCCACATCTACTCGCATCCCATCGACGCCTGCACGGTGTACTCGCAGGAGAAGCACACCTGCGGGCGCGTGGACCTGCACTACAACACGAAGTTCGGGATCCACGAGAACCTGCACGCCTAGCGCGCGGTCGCGGCGGGCGCTTTCTCCAGCCGGCGGCAGGCTTCGGCGAGGTCGGCGTCGGTCTTGGCGAAGCAGAAGCGCAGCATCTGCTCGCCGCCTCCACCAGAATAGAAGGACGAACCGGGGACGCTGGCGACGCCGGCGGTCTCGAGCAAGTGCATGGCCTTCGCTTTCGCGGTCTTTCCCGGAAGCGACGAAGCGTCGGCCAGGACGTAGTAAGCGCCCTGCGGGATGCAGGGCGCGAGGCCGATGTCGGCGAGCGTGTCGCACAGCAGCTTGCGCTTGGCGGCGTACTCGACGCCGAGCTGCGCGTAGAAATCCGGCTGCAGCTCCCGCAGGCCGGCGGTGACGCCCGCTTGCAGTGGCGCGGGCGCGCAGATGTAGGCGAGGTCGTGGAAGTACCCGATGGCGCCGGCCCAGCGCGCCGCGCAGGCCGCGTACCCGATGCGCCAGCCGGTGATGCTGAAGGTCTTGGAGAAGCCGGAGATGGTGACGGTGCGCTCTGCCATGCCCGGCAGCGTGCCGGGCGAGACGTGCTCGCGGCCGTCGTAGAGAAAGTATTCGTAGATCTCGTCGGTGAAGACGAACAGGTCGCGCGCGACCGCGAGCTCCGCGATCCAGCCCAGCTCTGCGCGGGTGAAGACCTTGCCGGTCGGATTCGCGGGCGAGTTCACGACGATGGCGCGCGTCTTCGGAGTGAGGGCGCGCTCCAGTTCGGCGCGCGTGAACTTCCAGTCGGGTGGCGCGAGCTTCACGAACACCGGCTTGGCGCCGACGAGCGCCAGCGTGTTGACGTGGTAGCCGTAGTAAGGCTCGAAGACGATGACTTCGTCGCCGGGGTCGAGCAGCGCGACGCAGGTGGAGTAGAACGCGCCGGTCGAGCCGACGGTGACGACCACTTCCCTCTCGGGATCGACGGTGATGCCGTTGTCGCGGCGCAGTTTCGCGGCGATGGCCTGGCGAAGCTCGGCGACGCCGTCGAGCCGCGTATAGGAGTTCAGGCCGCGCTCGATGGCTTGGATGGCGCCCGCGCGCACCGGCGGCGGGAGCTCGGTGTCGCACACCCCCTGTGCCAGGTTGATGCCGCCGACCCGGGCGCACTCCACCGACATGATCCGGATCTCGGACTGGATGATGGAAGCGGCGAGCTTGCTCAACGAGATCATCGGGCTCTTATTGTACCCGCGCGGGTTGTCCGCGCCGGGCGGCGACGAATGCGTTTCGTGGCACAACCAGAGCTGCCGCTCCTACCTCCTATCTATGCATGTATCGCCGGTCCCTGGCCGCCCTGCTGCTGTGCGTACTGTGCCTGGGGGTGGTGTGCCCGCCGGCGGCGGCCTACTCGGTGCTCAGCCACGAGCAGGTCATCGACATGGCATGGAACGACTCGATCGCGCCGCTGCTGCGCGCGCGCTTCCCGCACGCCACGCCCGACGAGATCAAGGCAGCCGAGGCCTACGCCTTCGGCGGATGCGTGATCCAGGACCTGGGGTACTACCCGTTCGGGTCCCCCTTCTTCAGCGACCTGGTGCACTACGTGCGCAGCGGCGACTTCGTGGTCGCGCTGCTGAAGGACGCGCAGACGCTGAATGAATACGCCTTCGCGGTAGGCGCGCTCGCGCACTACGTCTCCGACATCCACGGCCACCCGACGGTGAACCGCGCCGTCGCGCTCGAGTATCCCAAGCTGCGGCGGCGGTTCGGCGACGTCATCACGTACGACCAGGCGAAGTCGGCGCACCTGGAGACGGAGTTCGGCTTCGACGTGCTGCAAGTCGCGAAAGCGCGCTACGCGCCCAAGCAGTATCACGACTTCATCGGCTTCGAGGTCGCGGAGGAACTGCTGGAGCGCGCCTTCCGCGAGACCTACGGGCTCGAACTGAAAGACGTGATGACGCACCAGGGCCTGGCCGTCGCGACCTACCGGCACGCGGTGAGCCAGACCATCCCGCACCTCACGCAGGTGGCGCTGGCCACGCGCAAGCCGCAGATGATGCACGAGTTCAAGGACTTCGACGAGAAGAAGTTCCTCTACAACCTGTCGCGCGCCGACTACGAGAAGGAGTGGGGCACGAAGTACCAGAAGCCCGGGCTGGGCGCGAAGATCCTGGCGTTCTTCGTGCGGCTGGTGCCGAAGATCGGCCCGTTCCGCGCGGCAAAGTACCGCGACCCGACGGCCGTGACCGAGAACATGTACTTCGAAAGCATGAACACCACGCTCGATCACTTCCGCGCGCGGCTCGCGGAGCTGCGCAAGGGCGTGCCCATCACGCTCGCCGACTACGATTGCGATACCGGCGCGCTGGCGCGCCCGGGCGAGTACGCGCGCACCGACCGCGTCTACGACAAGCTGCTGCGCACGCTGAACGAGCAGCGCTTCCGCACGCTCGACGCGCCCCTGCGCGCCGACTTGCTGAGCTTCTTCGCGCAGCGCACGCCGAAGGACAAAGACACGCGTGAGGCGCTGGCGCGCCTGCGCCAGACGCCGGCCGCCGGAGCGCCCGCCATCGCGGCGGAAGCCGTCAAAGAGTGAGGGATCTGGTGCCGGGAGCGGGGGTCGAACCCGCAAGGGCCGTGAGGCCCGGCGGATTTTGAGTCCGCTGCGTCTGCCAGTTCCGCCATCCCGGCTTTCGGGGCAACTAGCACGTCGCAAAGCACTTAGCTCCCGGGTACGGGGAGCGCGATCGCCCTGCGTGCTACTGCTCGGACCAGCCTCTTCAGTATCGCACAAGAGCAATCCAAACTCCTGCTGCCTTCCACTCTCTAATCAGTCATGAACTTGCGACGATGCCTCACGCTGGCGCTGGCGCTGGGTGCCCTGTCCGGAGTGCGCGCCTTCCCTGACGACCCGAAGCCGCTGGTGCTGCACGTGCTCCGGAGCCCGGAGAGCGCGCTCGAGCCGTGGCTGCACGACACCAGCCGGTGGTTCATCCGGCAGAGCAAGACGCCGGTGGAGATCGTGTTCCTGGACGCGCAGCCGAAAGGCGCCGCCCCGGACGCGAAGAGCCAGACGAGCAGTGCGGTGGCGGACACGCCGCCCCAGCCGGACCTCGTGATCCTGGAAGCCAACCTCGAGCCGGGACTGTACGGGATAACGCTGCCGCCGGATGCGAAGAGCGTTGGGAAGGCCGACCTGGTGCTGGCGGCGGTTCGCTTCCCTAAGCAGAATCTTTCGCTGGCGCAGGCGCTGGCCGGCAAGGCCCGGCGAGCAGCGCTGGTCCAGGCTGCGGCGGACTCCGCCGCGGGCATGTACGCGCTTTACCTGGAATCGCTCGCGGCACGGAGGTCGAAGCGCGCCGCCGATGCGAAGGATGTGGACGCGCAGCCGCTCGAGACTCTGCTGCGTGACCAGACTGTGACGCGAGACCGCTACCTCCTCATCCCCGACACCTGGTGCGGCGCTCTGAAAGAGAAGGGACAAGCGCTGGCGGCGCGGTATCCCACGGAAGGGTTCGTGCAGATGAAGATCGTTGGGTTCGTCCCCGCCGGCTCGGACGAGAAGCGCGCGAAGCTCGCCCGGGAGCTGCTCGACTTCCTGGCGCTGCGCGGGCGCACGGACCCGCCGCCGAAGTGCGCCGCGGAGCCTGCCGGGCTGACGCCGATCGCCACGCCGTCGCCGGAGCAGGTGCAGGCCATCTACGCCGGGTTCAAGAAGAGCCGCTAGGGATTCGGCTCGGAGGCGACCACGAGCGGCCGCAGCAGGCGCAGCACCGTCTTGTCACGCCGAGCCATGATCTGGCGCGCGAGATATTCCGCCGCCGCCGGATCGGAGAGCTCGCCGGTGGCGACCGCCGCGCGGATCTGCTCGTCGGTGAACGACCCGACGATGCGCGCCGCCCAGCGCGCGTCGCGCAGCGTGAGATTCTCGAACGCGATGACCGGGAAGGTCGGCTTCCACGCCAGCGGGTCGAACCCGTCCGCCGAGTAGCGCCCGACGCTCGGGAACTCTACCGGAATGGGATGCTGCGTGGAAGGCGGCTGGTATGCGCCGAGGGTCGCTAGGCCCTTGCCCGCTTCCTTCAGGTCGAAACGATTCTCAAAGCCCGCCCACTGCGGCTTGATGGTGTTGCCGGCGCTGCCGAGGGTGGAGCCGAAGTCGAAGACGTAGTGGCGGATGAAGTGGCGGCCGCCTTCTTCCACGAACATGTCGAGCGTGTTGGCGGTGTGGATGTCGTAGTCGTTCAGCCAGGCGGCGAAGATGCGCAGCGCGCGGACGTCGCGGCGGTGCTGGTGCGGGATGATGTCGTTGGGGTCGTCCTCACGAACACCGGTAAAGCGGAAGCCGCCCTTCGGCTTGCCCGGCAGCATCTTGCTGGCGACGGCGCGGTAGGCGCCGTCAGGCCGGCGCGGCAGCAGGGCGAGGATGCGGTCGAGGTCTTCCTGCTTGAACGCGCGCTTCTTGCCGCGCATGGTGAGCTTGGCGTCGGGCGCGAGCTGGAGCTGCTCCGGCCGGAAGTAGAACAGGTAGTTCTCCGGCACGTTGTAGCCGATGGCGTAGAACAGCTTGGTGCTGATGACCTCGGCCGCGGTCGCGACTTCCGGGAAGTCCGGCGGGTCGAACTTCAGCAGGTAGCTGTCGCCGCGCTCATCCTTGATCCAGAAGCCGCTGCCCACGCCGGCGGCCTTCCCTTTGGTGACAAGGAGCTTCCCCGGCGCCGGGCCGGTGCCGCGATTGGGTCCGCGGCGGATCTCGTCGAGCGACATCGCGCGCCGCCCGTTGCGGTTCGTGAACCACGAGGAGTCGGGCACCTCGTCGACCGAGTTCACGTTGTACGACTCCTTCTCCTGGTCGGTGACGTAGCGATATTGCCGCGGGAAGTCGAAGGACTGCCTGATCTGCTCCCACAGCGTGCCGTCGAGGAACTCGATGACGTCGAGCGTCTTCAGCTCCTTGGGCTCCTTGATGTCTTCCATGTCGTAGTCGAGCCAGAGCGGAGGCTCGCCCGGCTTCTGTTGCGCGAGCGCCGGCAGCGCGAGAACGAGGAGCAGCGCCGCCAGAGCAGCTCGCGATGTGTGGAAGAGGTCCATGGCCTAAAACCCCCGGTTGAGCTTCAGGAAGAGGCGCGTCTCCTGCGGGCTCTTCCCTACGAAGATGCGGAAGGTGAACTGCTTTGCGGGGCGCGCCTCGAAGCCGCCGCCGAAGGTCGCGCGCAGGTTGTCGGCTCGCAGCTCAGAGAGCCCGTTGAAGACCTGGCCGAAGTCCGCGAAGAGGAACGCGCGCAGTTGCTCGACCAGTTGCCAGCGATACTCCAGGCTGCCGGCGAGCGCATTGTTGCCGTAGAAGCGATACGACGGATATCCGCGCAGCGTCTCGTAATCGCCCAGTCGCGCCATGCGGAAGAACGGCACAGCGCGGTCGCCGCGCGGGTCGTTGAACAGTCCGAGGACGCGCACCGCGATGACGCGTCGCTTGGTGCCGAGCGGGAGATACGTTCGGCCGTCCATGCGATACGAGGTGAAGGCGAAGGCCTGGCGGTCGACGCTCCAGTTGTCAGCGACGCCGAATCCGACCCAGGCGCCGGCGCGGGGATCGTCGGCGGCGTCGCGTGCGTCGAGCTCCAGCGAGGCGTACGGCCCGAAGAGCTGGCCGCCGGCCAGGCCCGGCACCTCCGCGGGGGTGAACAGCGCCTGCGTCGTCGGGAAGCGCTCGTCCCTGCCGGGGAAGATGCTGGTGCTGGAGTAGTCCACGCCCGCGCCGAGCTGCACGCGGCGGTGCGGCTGGAGCTCCGCGCCGAGGCGCGCGCTGCGCTCCTGCTGGTCGAAGGTCGTGCGATCGAACTCGGACGAGAACGCCCCGATGCCCGAGAAGTCCTCCTGCGGGCGCATCTGGTAACGGCCGGCGGCGATGAGGCGGAAGGTGCGCTTGTGGCCGCCGGTGGGGTCGTAGGTCAGGCGCGCGCGCGTGTCGAAGTAGCGGCGCAGGGTGGCGGCGACCGCGGCGGACGCTTCGAAGTCGCGCGAGAGCAGGTCGGCGGTCGAGACCGAGAAGCCGCCGCCGATGCCCGAGCCCTCGCCCAGCCCGCCGTACATGAACTTCTTGTGCAGATGGTGATGGCCGGTCGCGAGCCGGTCCTTGTTGTCGCCGAAAGCGCCCGCGGGAAGGTGTCCGGCCATGTTGGCGACGCCTTCGATGGGAAGATTCAGCAGGCGCACCGGCGCCATGAAGACCTTGCGCACCGCGCTCTGCTTCGGCGGGAACTTCGACTTGTCCACGATGCGCCGGCGCGGCGCACCCTGCTCCGGGGCGCCGGCCTGCGACGCCGCCTGCGGCCAGGCGGCCGTCGCCAGCAGCGCGACGACCAGCGCCACGCGCGCGATGGAGCGGGCCTCAGCCACGGAGGTACCCATAGCGATAGTCACGGATCTCGCGCGTGAGCGCGGAAAAGAGTCCCTGGACGATCTCGGGGTTTTCGGCGAGGACCTCGAGGAACTCGGCCGCATCGATGCGCAGCGCAAGCGTGTCTTCCTCGGCGGTGGCGTTGGACTCGCGCTCGCTGCGGTCGAGGATGGCGAGCGTGCCGAAGGTCTCGTCCTCGGTGCGCACCGCTTCGAAGTCGGCGGCGGGCTTGCTGAGCCGGACGCGCCCTGAAACGATCTGGAAGAGCGCGTCGCCGGGATCGTTTTCGCGGAAGATGTCCTCGCCCGCGGCAAAGCGGACTTCCTGCGCGATGCCGGCGATCTTCAGCAACTGTTCGGTCGTGCAGTAGGCGAAGATCTGCGCGCGGCGCAGGCTCTTCATCTTGTCGAGCACGTTCAGTCCGGCCGCGTCGCGCAGGGTTGTGCTCGTGGTCATGCGATCCTCCGTTGTGGTGGTGGAGCGAGTCTTTCGCGCACGGACGCCGCGGTCGCGGCGACCAGCGGCTCCTCTCCGCGCGCAAGTTCTTCGAGGCTGTCGTACAGCTCTGCGACGCGCTTGCCGGCAACCTCGTCGAGCGCGGCCAGCGCAACCGCCGGCGAAGGCGAGCGCAGCAGCTCGGCGAGCGCGGCCTCGCGTCTTTCGGGCGGCGCGATGCCCAGCCGCTCCGCGCACGCGAGGCGCGCGCCCATCGCCATCTCCTCGTCGAGCGCCGGCAGCACGACCTGCTTCATCTCCTGCGGCAGCAACTGCTCGAGCAACTCGACCGCGTTGGCGCGCACCGCGTGGTCCTTGCTGGAAAGCCCGCGGTAGATGCGCAGCAGGTCTTCGGCGGGATGCAGCAGGCTGAGCAGCCGGAGGACGTTCTCCAGCGAGGCGGCGAGGCGCTGCTGCAAGGTCGCCTCCAGCAACTCGGGGGTGCGCTCCGACTCGTCGTCCGTGGCCGGGGCGACGGCTTGTAGCAGCACCACCGTCCCGTAGTACTCGCGCAGCTCGGCTTCGAGCTCGTGGCGGATGGCCTTTTCCGAAACCTGCAGCTCGGGATGGCGCGCACGCGCGGCGCTGAGCGCGTGCACGATGGCGGGCCGCAGCTCGCGGTCGCCGGAGGCCAGCGCCTCGAGCAGGAGGTCCACGGCCGGCTGCGCGCCCATGGCGGCGAGGGCACGCACGACGCCGCGCCGGATGGCGGCGTCGTGTCCCGGCTCGAGCACATAGTGCCGCAGGCGCTCGAGGATGGCAGGCCCGCATTGCGCCAGCGCGGCGCACGCGGCGGAGCGCGCGCTGTGCGTGGCAAGGTGCGGTACGATCAGCGGAACCAGTTCCGGATGCGCGAGAGTGCCGGCGCTGCGCAGAGCCTCGTGGACGACCTCGCGCGAGGGGTCCTGAAGCAGCAGCGCGAGCGCTTCGTGCACGGCCTCGAGCGATCGCAGCGAGCCGAGGGCGCGGGCCGCTTCCTTGCGCGCGCCTTCGTTGGTGCTGCGCAGCAGGCTCTCGAGCGCGCGGGTGGCGAGTGCGTGATGGCCCTGCTTCGCGCGGCGATCGAGCGCCCACACGATGGCCGCGCCGCGCAGGCGGTAGTTGGTCTCGCGCAGGTAGCGCAGCACGCGCTTCTTGGGTACCGGCTTGCCGAACTTGCGCGCGATGTGCATCGCCTTGGCGCGCACCTTGGGCGACTCGTCGTCGAACAGCGGCGTCAGCTTCTCGGCGACGCGGCGGTCGCCGGTGGTGGCGAGCGCGTCGAGCGCGGCGGCGCGCACGGCCTCGGAGTCGTGCGTCAGCAGGCGCTGCACGTGCGGCACCACGGTGCCTCCGGCGCGCGTGGCGCGGATGATCTCGAGCGCATAGAGGACGTCTTCCGTGTTGCGGCTGTGCAGGCTCTTGATGAACGTGACGGCGGTCTCGGGGTCGCGAACGTCGACCGGCGGCCGCGCATCGAGGCCGAAACCGCCTTCCGCGAGGGCCGCGCGCAGCGCGTCGCGATAGCGGTAGCGCACCGCCATCAGCGCGACCATCCAGACGCCGATGATGCCGAGCGTCACCGCGCTGACGCCGCGGACGCTGAGGCCGGCGATCGCCGTCAGGCCCAGCACCAGCGCGCCGGCGGAGGCGTCGGCGATGCGCCACAGCACGGTGTCGATGAACGACTTCACCGCCGGCTTGATGTCGCTGGCGACCGGCAGGTAGAGCAGCTCGCTCGCGCTCTTGTCCACCGAGTGCTTGAGGAGCTGGTCGGGGCCCTTGGCGGCGAGCGCGGCTGCCAGGCCGGTCCACACCAGCAGCGCCAGCGAGCCCGCGCCCACTGCGAGCGGCAAGATGAACAGCGCGATCCCGACGCCCAGCCGGCGCAACAGGCGGCTGGTCAAGAAGATCTGCAGGATGAAGGAGAGGATGCCGAGGTATCCGTAGAACGAGCCGAAGAAGTGAGTGAGCTGGTCCTTGGCGGGATAGATCTGCTCCGCGACCGCCTTGAACTGAAAGTCGATGACGGTGGAGACGACCTGCGACAGCGTGATGACCACCGCGATGAGCGTGAGGTAGCGGGACTTCAGGATGATGGCAAGGCTCTGGCGCAGGTTCTGCGGCTGCCGCGGCGCCTCGCGCTCGTCCGCGCTCGCCCGGCGTCCGGTGCGCCAGATGAAGTTCACCAGCACCACGCAGACGGCGATGAACAGGATGATGGCGAGCAGCAGGTTGTCGGTGCCGATGCGCTTCACCGCCTCGCTGGAAAAGAAGCCGCCGATAACCGCGCCCAGGATGCCGCCGGCGCCGATGAAGCCGTAGAGCCGCTTCGCCTGGCGCGTGGTGTAGATGAAGTTGGAGAGTGTCCAGACCTGCATGGGCGCGATGACGCCGAAGATGCCGGCCCAGAAGTAGATCGCCGGGTAGAGCCACCCGAACTTGAAGCGCAGCAGCCACCAGAAGACGAAAAGGTTGACGGCGAAAAAGACCAGGGTGCCGGAGACGAGCTTTTCATGCGAGACGCGACGCGCGAGCCGGATGTAGATGGAGACGAACACCCCGGCGATGGCGGCGATGCCGATGTACATGTACGGCAGCTTGAAGGCGCCGAAGCGGCTGATGAAGAGCGCGTCGCGCACCGACTTGGAGATCACGTAGCAGCTGATCACCAGCACCAAATAGGCGAAGAAGGCGAACGCAGTGGGGCCCTCGCCGCGGCGCAGGCCGAAGGCGGAGCGGAAACGGTCGCTGAGGTGCAGCTCTGGCACCCCGAATCGGATGCCGGTTCGAGTGCGCGAGTTTGGTCAGCGCATGGCCGAAAACCCGCTAAAAATCAGGGATTTGTGGGGAAACCCGCGGCTTACTTCACCGCGGCCTGGGTGGCGCGGACGGGCTGGCCGTTGACCAGCCGGGGCAGCACGCCGGCGTCGACGGTCTGGCCGTCGCGGCGGATGGTCTGGAAGTTCAGCGAATCGCCCTCGATCTCGACCACCATGAAGGTGTTGTCCTGGTCTTCGCCCTTCTCGGTGAACTCGGAGCGCGACCCGATGTTGCCTTCGCGCAGCTTCGCGGAGCCGCCCTCAATGAAGTAGTAGATCCCCTTCTGCGGGCGGATGCGCTCGTAGAAGTGCTCATGACCGGCGAAGACCACGTTCACACCATATTTCAGGAACAGAGGTTCGAGCGCCTGGCGCAGCTCGATGTCCGGCCCGTGGCGCTTGCCGGAGGAGTACAGCGGATGGTGGAAGAAGCAGATCTTCCACCGGTCGTTGCTCTTCTGCAGCTCGGCCTCCAGCCAGCGGAGCTGCTCCAGGTCCATGTAGGTGCTGTCGAGCGCGAAGAAGCGGACGTCGCCCTTCTTGAAGGTGTAGTAACGCTTGCCGCCCATGTTGAACTTCTCGTAGAAGCGCTGCGCGGGGTCGTCGTGATTGCCGAGCGCGGCGTAGAACTTCACGTCCTTCTCGAGCAACGGCTGGTACGGACGGGAGAACTTCTTCTCGTAGTCGTCGGGGCTCTCGCCGCCGTAGAGGTTGTCGCCCATCATCAGGACGAAGTCGAACGGGTAACGGTCGTAATAGTTCTTCAGCAGCTCTGCGATCTGGTACTGGTGCTTGTCGCCGGTGCCGGTGTCGCCGATGACGGCGAAGCGGACGGCGTCGTTGCCGGCGGGAAGCTGCGGCTGCTGGGCCGAGGCGGACAGCGCCAGCAGCAGGAGCGCGAGAGCGGCGCGGCGGAGCGTCTTCACGGCAGCGCTCTCGGGACGAGGTCGATGACGAGCTGCGAGCGGGTGTCGACCAGCAGCAGGTCATCCTGCACGAAGCGGTACTCGAGGCCGTCGGGGAGACGCGGCAGGACTCTCAGGATGTCGGGCGGCATCATCGCGCGGCCGTCCGCCGGGTATGGGCCGTTCACCATGATCTTCTTTTCGATCTGCTCCGGCTTGTCATCTTCAACGGCGCGGCGCTCGGGGCTGGCGCGGCGCCCCAGGTACGCCGCCATCACCTTGCCGATGCGCGCGGTCAGCTCCGCGCCGAAGACGTCGCCCACGCGCGCGGTCGGACGGCGCTTCCGGACCTCCTCGGCCAGCTGCCGGCGGTGCGCGGTGATCTCCTCCGGCTTGCTCTTGCCGTCGATGTGCGGTGACGCCCGCTCCGCTTCGTCGCGCAGCTTCAGGAAGTCGTTGAGGCGACCTTCGAACGCGGCGAGCGCCGGGTCGGCGGGCTTCTCCTTCCCTGCCGGGCCGGCGGCGAACGCCGGGCACACCAGCAGCAAGGCAGAGAGCACCCCGGAAATGGCTAGGGAACGCATATTAGTAGGACGTCCCGGCGCGGCAGCAGCGTTGCTTTGCCGGGCAGGAAAGATGCGGGCTTCGAGGCTGCTGTGCGACCATAGCGGGTCATGGCCGCCGCACCCCCAGCCCTGGAAACGCCGCGCCGCGAGCGCATCCGGTTCGACCGCAACGAGTTCTCCGGGGCGTTCGGCGACATGGGGACCGACTTCCCGCTCATCGCCGGCATGATCCTGGCCGCCGGACTGAACCCCGCCGGAGTGCTCACGATGTTCGGCGCGATGCAGATCCTCACGGGCTTACTGTACGGCATCCCGATGCCGGCGCAGCCGCTGAAGGCGATGGCGGTCATCGTGATCACGCAGAAGGCGAGCGGCGCGGCGCTGTACGGCGCGGGGCTGGCCATCGGCGTGATCATGCTGGTGCTGGCCGCGACCGGCCTGCTGAGCGCGGCCGCGAACGCGGTGCCGAAGGCGGTGGTGCGCGGCATCCAGTTCGGACTGGGGCTGCAACTCGCGACGCTCGCGCTGCGGGACTACGTGCCGGCGGAGGGCGGCGCCGGGTTCATGCTCGCCGGCATCGCGTTCGTCATCACCCTGCTCTTGCTGGGAAACCGCCGCGTGCCACCGGCGCCGTTCGTGTTGGCGCTCGGATTCGTCTACGCGCTGATATGGCGCGTCGACCCCAAGCTGCTCGGGCAGGGATTCGGATTCGCGCTGCCGCAGCTCAACCTCCCCACGCGAAGCGACATCTGGGTCGGGTTCTATCTGCTGGCCATCCCGCAGCTCGCGCTCTCGTTCGGCAACTCCATCCTCGCGACCAAGCAGATCACCGCCGACCTCTTCCCGGAAAAGAAGCTCACCATCCGCAAGATCGGGCTGACCTATGCCGCGATGAACCTCATCAACCCGTGGTTCGGCGGCGTCCCGACGTGCCACGGCTCAGGCGGCATGGCCGGGCACTACACCTTCGGCGCGCGCACCGGCGGGTCGGTCATCATCTACGGCCTGTTCTACCTGGTGCTGGGTCTGTTCTTCTCGCTGGGGTTCGCGAGCATCATCCCGCTGTTCCCGAAGCCGGTGCTGGGAATCATGCTGCTGTTCGAGGCGGTCGCGCTGTTGCTGCTGTGCCGCGACATGGCACAAACGGCCGGGCAGTTCGCCATCGTGCTGGTCGTCGGTCTGAGCGCGGTCGCGCTGCCGTACGGTTACGCCATCGGCCTGGCGCTCGGACTGGTGCTGCACTACGCGTTCGCGGGCCGCCTGGAGCGACTCACGCGGCAGGCGTAGCGCCTACTCGTACCGCAGCGCCTCGATGGGATCCAGGCGCGCCGCTTTGCGCGCGGGGTAGAAGCCGAAGAAGATGCCGACCGCGGCGGAGAACACCGCCGCCACCGCGATGGCGACCGGCGAGATCAGCACCGGCCATCCCACCACCTGCGTGATGAGCACCGACATCGCGACGCCCAGCAGTATCCCGACCGCGCCGCCGATGAGGCTCAGCACGACCGCTTCGATGAGGAACTGGCGCTGCACGTCCGTTTCCGTGGCGCCGACGGCCATGCGGATGCCGATCTCGCGCGTCCGCTCGGTCACCGAGACCAGCATGATGTTCATGATGCCGATGCCGCCCACCAGCAGCGAGACGCTCGCGATCGAAGCGAGCAGCAGCGTGAGGACGCGTGTGGTGGATTCCTGCAGCTCGGCCATGTCGGCCATGTTGCGCACGAAGAAGTCGTCGTCCTGGCCGGGGCGGATGCGGTGGCGGTCGCGCAGCAACTCGGTGATCTGCTGTTGCGCCGAGTAGCTGGCCTGGCGCGAGACGGCCGAGACCATGATGAAGCGCAGCCACGTCTCGCCGGTGATCTTCTTCTGCAGTGTGGTGAGCGGGACGAAGATGATGTCGTCCTGGTCGTCGCCCATGCCGCCCGACTGGCCCTTCGGCTTGAGTACGCCCACGACCTTGAAGGGCAGGTTCTTGATGCGGACGGTCTGGCCGATGGGGTCGACGGCACCGAACAGGTTCTTGCGCACGGTCTCGCCGATGATCGCGACGTTCGCCGCCTGGGCCACGTCCTGCTGCGTGAAGATGGTGCCCTCGGCCGCCGGCCAGTTGCGGATGTCAAAATACTGCGGTTCAGTGCCGTTGATGCGGGTGAACCAATTGTCGTTCTCGAATACCACCTGCGACGAGGAGAAGGTGCCGGGCGCCGCGGCCGCGACCGTCGGGACCTCGCGCACGATGGCCTGCATGTCTTCGATCACCAGGGTCTTGGTGCCACCGAAGCCGACGCGCAGGCCGCCGCGGTTCACCGACCCGGAGCCGACGAAGAGCATGTTGGAGCCCATGGCCGCGATCTGGTCCTGCACCTGCTTCTGCGCGCCCTGCCCGAGGCCGACCATGGCGATGACGGCGCCCACGCCGATGATGATGCCGAGCATAGTGAGGCCGCTGCGCATCTTGTTGCGCGCCAGCGCGCGCATCGCGATACGGACGATCGACATTATCTCCATGTCAGTCCTCCAGCGCCGGCAGCGTGAGCAGCACTTCGGCGGCGCGCGGCGGGGTGGGATTCTGCTCGTCCTTCTTGATCTTGCCGTCGCGGAAAAAGATCTGCCGCTTGGCGTAGTGGGCGATGTCGTGCTCGTGCGTGACCAGCACGATGGTGAGGCCGCGGTCGTTGAGCTGCTGGAAGATCTGCATGATCTCGACCGAGGTGCGGCTGTCGAGGTTGCCGGTGGGCTCGTCGGCCAGCAGGATGGAGGGCGCGTTGACGAGAGCGCGCGCGATGGCGACGCGCTGTTGCTGGCCGCCCGAGAGCTGCGACGGGAAGTGGTCTTCGCGGTCGGCGAGCCCGACCAGCGTCAGCGCCGCGCGGGCGCGATCGATGCGCTCCTGCTTCGAGACCTGCGCGTACAGCGTGGGCAGCTCGACGTTCTCGAGCGCCGTGGTGCGCGACAGCAGGTTGAATCCCTGGAAAACGAAGCCGAGCTTGCGGTTGCGGATGGCGGCCAGCTCCGGCTTGGAGAGGTCGGCGACGTTGACGCCGTCGAGGTGATAGCTGCCCGAGCTCGGCTTGTCGAGGCAGCCGAGGATGTTCATGAAGGTGGACTTGCCGCCGCCGGAGGCGCCCATGATGGCGACGAATTCGCCCGCGCGGATGTCGACGCTCACCCCGCGTAGCGCGTGCACGCGCGTCTCGCCCAGCTCGTAGTACTTGTGGACGTCGCGGATGCGGATGAGCGCGCCGGAGGCCGAGTCCACGGCCGTCAGGCTGCCGGGTTGGGAGATGGTGGCCACGCTACCGCCGCTGCGGCCCACCCACGCCCGGCATGCGCGCCTGGCCGCCCCGCGCCGAAGTAGAGCCGGTGATGACCTCGTCGCCTTCCTTCAGTTCGCCCTTGAACACTTCGACCACCGCGGTGACGGTGCGGTCGGTGATACCGGTGCGCAGCTTGATGGGCTCGAGCGTGCCGTCCTTGTGCAGCTTCCAGACAACGGCGCGCTCGGAGCTGATATCGGTCATGCTGTCGCCGCCGTGCGTGGCGGCCTGGTCCGCGGCAGTGGTGCCGCCTCCGGGCGTTTCGCCCGCCGCGGCGTCTTGCCGGGCGCGCCGATTGCCTGCCCCTGCGCCGCCGGTGCCCGCGCGCCGCCCGCCGCCACCTCCCGCGGCGTCGCTACCGCCACCGCCGCGCGCCATCTCTTCCATGCCGTACTTCTTGTAGAGCGCGCGGATCTCCTCGGGCTTCATGTCGGGCTTGAACCGCAGCGCGCCGTTCGGGACCTTGAGCACGTCCCTGGCGTGCGCGACGGGGATGGAGACGTACGCCGTCATGCCCGGGAAGAGCTTCATCTCCGGATTGTCGAACTCGACGATGGTGTCGTAGGTGACGACGTTCTGCACGGTGGTGGGATTCATGCGGACCTGCACCACGCGTCCACGAAAGGTCTGGTTGGGAAAGGCGTCGACCTTGAAGCTGACGGGCTGTCCGGCCTTGATCATGCCGACGTCGCTCTCGTCGGTCTTGGAGTAGACCTGCATCTTGGTCAGGTCCTGCGCGATGGTGAAGAGGGTGGGCGCCTGCAATGAGGCGGCGACGGTCTGGCCGACGTCGACGCTACGCGCCACCACCACGCCGTCCACCGGGGCGGTGATGATGGTGTGGCGGAGATTCGTCTCGGAGACCTGGAGCGCCGCGGCCTTCTGCGAGACCTGGGCCTGGGCCTGCGCGACGGCGGATTGGTCGGCGCTTACCTGCGCCGCGCCCGATTCCGCCGCGGCGCGCGCCACGTCGAGCTGCTGCTGGCTCAGCACGCCTTCCTGCACCAGGGCCTGCGTGCGCCGGTACTCGGCGGCCGATTGCGCCGCGGTCGCCTTGCTCTTCTCCAGGTTCGCCCGGGCGGCGGCCAGGTTCGCGCGCGCGTTCTCCAGGTCGGCGCGCGCCTGGAGCACGTTCCCCTGGAAGATGGCCGGGTCGATCTCGGCGATCACCTGGCCCTTCTTCACGCGCGAGTTGAAGTCGGCGTTGAGCTTGTAGATGGTGCCGGAGACCTGCGAGCCGACTTGGACCGTAGTGACGGCGTTGATGGTGCCGGTCGCTTCCACCACCTGGCGCACGTCGCCCTTCTCGACCCTGCTGGTGAAGTACTGCACGTCGTTGCGGCTCCGCAGCGAGAAGGCCGCCAGGATGACGATGGCCACGCCGATCGCGATGAGGATGTATAGAGTGCGCTTTGAGAGCTTCACGCCTTGCTGTCCTTCCGACGGATGAATGCGCTGTGGGCCCGGTGGGAGCGACATGCTATGAGGAAACAGCTGAGTCTACCAGCACGGCGAGCGCGCCCGATAGGACCGCAGACACCAGTCCCATCCTGCTTAGACCCGTGCCCCAGGGAAAAGACTCGGTGGGCAGCTAGGAATCCTGCAGGGTGCAGATCTCGCGGTCGGTGTGGCGGAGCCGCATGGCGAGCGCCCGCGCCAGGCTTTCGAGCAGGTCGGCGGCCAGCTTCTTGTGCTCGCCGGCGAGCTGGTCGAAGCGCTCGCGCGACAGGACGTAGACCTCGGTGTGGCTGACGGCGACGGCGTCGGCGGAGCGCGGCTCCTGGTCGAGGAAGGCCATCTCGCCGAAGAAATCGCCGCGCCGGAAGGTCGCCAGGTGGTGCGGGCTGCGGCCGCTGAGTGGGAGCATGATGCGGACCATCCCGCGGCGGATGAGGAACAGCTCATCGCCCTTCTGGCCGAGGGTGAAGATGGTCTCGCCCGCCTTGTAGGTGCGCGAATCCATGCAGCCGGCGAGCGCGGCGATGGTCTCTTCCTTGCGTTTCTTGAGCAGCGCGATCTCGTGCAGGTCGAGCGGCGACTCGTCGCCGCGCCCGAGCGCGCGCTCCTCGAGCAGGATGTCGTCTTCCACCCACTCCAGGGCCTCGTCGCGGTGGCCGAAGGTCATGACACGGCGGCCCTCGCGGGCGAGACCCACGTGGCCGAAGTAGCTTTCCATGTCCTGCCCGGTGGGGACGTTGAGCGGCAGATGGCTGAGGATGAGGTACCCGTTGCGCTCGCGCAGGATGTGCTCGATGTTCTCGAGCATGTGCGCGGCGGTGAAGTCCACCGATTGCACGCGGCGCATGTCGAGGATGAAGTACTTGCGGCGCTCGTTCTTCAGCTCGGGCTCGAGCGCGGTGTAAAGCTGGTCGGCGGTGCCGAAGAACAGGCTGCCCTGCAGCTCGAAGATGACGGTGCGGTCGCCGCGCTGCTCCAGGATGGCGGACTCTTCCGGCAGGCGCACCTGCTTGGAGAACATCTCGTTGCCGAAGAGCTTGCGCCGGACGACGTGCCCGCCGATCTGCGCGCGCATGAACAGCAGGACGGCGAGGCCGAGGCCGACCGCGGACGCGGGGATCAGGCCCACCGTCTCGGCGACCACCACGACCGCCAGGATGACGAGGAAGTCGAGGATGGTGGAGCGCGAGCGCAGCAGGCGCAGGCTGCTGCGATCGAACATGCGCACCCCGACGACGATCAGGATGCCGGCCAAGGCGGCGATCGGGACCCAGGCGATCATCGGACCGAGCAGCAGCAGCGCGACCACCGCAAGCGCGCCCTCGAGCACGCCGGAGCGCCGCGTCTGCCCGCCGCTGGAAAGGTTGATGAGCGTGGCGCCCATCTGGCCGGCGCCGGGGATGCCGCCGACGACCGTCGAAGCCACGTTCCCCAGACCCTGCCCGACGAGCTCGCGATTGGAGTCGTGGCGGCTGCGCGTCAGCGTATCGAGGACCAGGCAGGTCTTCAGAGTATCGATGGAGAGCAGAACGGCGAGCGTGAGCGCGGGAACGAGCAGCAGCGTGAGCTGCTCGATGCTCATCCCGCCGACCGCGCGCCAGCGCAGCGCGATGGAGTCGAAGAAGCCAGCTTCCGACGCGCCCAGCGACCCGATGACCAGCTTGTTGCCGGCGAGGGTGAGCAGCGAGCGGTTTGCCAGCGCTACGCCGAAATACGTCGCGACCCCGGCGGCGAGCGCCAGGATGGCCGCGGGGATCGCCTTGGTGAGCTTGGGCGCGAGCACCATCACGACCATCGTCACCACGCCGACCGCGATGCTCTGCCAGCGCCAGGCGTGCGGGTGCCCGACCGCGTCCCAGAAGCGGGTAGCGCTGGTGACGCCGAGGAACTTCGGGATCTGGCTGATGATGATGATGAGCCCGACGCCGGTCAGATATCCGCTGACCACCGGGTAGGGCATGTACTTGATGAGCGTGCCGAGCCGGATGAGGCCGAAGACGACTTGGAACAGGCCGCAGAGCAGCGCGACCGCGGCGAGCATCAGGACGATCTGCGCGGGCGGCGTCCCCTTCGCCACCAGTTCGATGGTGAGCGCGGAAAGCACGGCGGCCGCGGGCGCGCACGGCGCGCTGATGAGGCGCTTCGTGCCGCCGAGCGCCGCTGCCACGATGCCGAGTGCCGCGGTCCCGAGGATGCCGGCGAGCGCGCCTTGCGCGGCGTAGCTGCCGCCCAAGGGACCGAAGATGGTCACGCCGAAGGCGATGGCCGAGGGCAGCGCGACCAGCATGGCCGCAAAGCCGCCCCAGAAGTCGCCGGCGAGGGTCGCTGCAGACTTACGGCTGACGGTTACGGCCGGGCTCGGGTTCGGAGTGCTCAGAACAGGTGTAGCCAAGCGGTCGCTCGCTCCCGCGGCATCATACCCCGGGTCTTAGCCGGCGGACGAATCCGGCCGAAGACGACCTTCGCCGGGCCCTCCCACTTTTACCGGAAACGTGGCCGGCCGGTCGCGCGACTCGGCAAGCTGCTTGAAGACCATCGAGGTCTGATGGAAGAGTCGCCCCAGGCGGCGGCGCAACAAGGGCGCCAGCAAAGGCACCAGCATGCCGTGAAACGTCTCCTCTTGGATGAGCCGGATCGTACCCGCCTCCTCCGGGCTAAGGATGAAGCGATGATCGCCGCAGAAGAGTGCGGGAACAAGGAGAGTCCCCATCCAGCGCAGCCGGAGCGGCGGCTCGACCTCGAAAAAGATGACGTGGACGGGAAGGCACGGTCCGAACGGGAACAGCGGCACCCAGAGGACAGCGGGCTCGCCGGGGAGGGCGTGGCCGCGGACCCGCCGGATGGAAGGATTCCACCGCGGGTAGTTCTCGAAGTCCAGGATGAGATCCCAGATACGCTGGGCCGGGGCGCGAATCAACACCTCAGTGCGGACGATCAACTGTGGCATGTTCCCTTTCGAGGTCTTCGAGGAGTGAACTGCTCATGTTGACGAGGCGCTCGTTGAGATGGCGGATGCGCTCCGACATCTTCTCCAGCAGGCGGAAGGCGAGCGAGGGGTCCTGGTGCACCTGGCGCAGGAAGCTGGACTTGTCGAGCGTGAGCACCTGGGCGTCGCCCAGGGCACGGACGCTGGCGACGCGGACGTCGCGTTCCACCAGCGCCATCTCGCCGAAGAACTCGCCCGCGCCCAGCACGGCAAGGCAGTACTCGCGGCCGCCGTCCCGGCGCACGACCTCGACCTCGCCCGACTGCAACACGTACATGCAGTCGCCGGTCTCACCCTGGCGGATGATGTATTCGCCGTCGCGGTAGAGCTTACCGAGCATGGCTGGCATGAGTCCTCCAATCGGTGGACCGTTCGAAACCGGCCGCCGCGATCTCCCACAGGAAGCGCAGCAGGAAGCGGGGGTGCAGCGTCCGCAGCACGACCTCGCGGTAGGGCGCACTCCCGGTAAAGGTGTCCCAGAGCACGATGCTCATGCGGCGTTCCGCTCCGCTGACGCCCTGCTCACGCGACACCATGCGCCAGAGGCCGCGCCGCAGCAGACGATTGTGCTGGATGACGCGCGTCACCACGAAGACCAGGCGGCCGAGCCAGTTGTCATGGGCGATGGAGTTGCACGTGGGCTCGAAATGCTGCTGGAAATCGCGCGCCCCGACGCCGTGGAAGATGGCCGTCTTGGCGGCTGCCTTGGCGGTGCGATAGGCGGCGCCGAGGCCATCCTTATAGAGACGCGTGGTGCCGCAGTCGCCCACGAAGACCAGGCGGTCGGCGTAAGGGATCAGCGCCGGCCCGGTGCTGATGCGCGGCGAGCAGTGGCAGAGGTCCACCGGCGGCTCCCATCCCGGCGGCATGCATGCGCGCACTTCGGGCAGCTCGAGGAACTCGCGGATGATCGCTTTGTCGATGTCGTGACCGAGCACGCACAGCGTGGCGAATTCGCCTTTCGGGATGATAGCGGCGAACTCCAGCCGCGGCAGGTGCGGAAGGAACACGTGCATCGCCGAGCCGAGTGTCGCCTGCACGGTCTCCCGTCCCAGCAGAAACTCGCAGATGTAGGTCTTGGTGCTCGGCGGCTCGCGATAGGGCAGGCCGAGCGACTGCACCAGCTTGGCGCTCGGCCCATTGACGCCGGTGGCGATGGCGACCAGGTCGTAGGTCGCGGAAGCGCCTCCCTGCGCCCGCACCAGCGGCTTCCCCTCCGCCCGATTCACGCTCTCAACGCGCTGGCGGAGGTGGCGCGCGCCGTGCGACTGCGCCAGCGCCAGGAGGAAGGCGTCGAACCCGCAAGGGTTGGGCGACGCGATGCCGCGCGGCCCCGCGCCGCGATGCACCGCCGCGATCCGTTTCTCGTGCAGCGGGGTCTCGATGCGCACGCTGCCTACGTCCAGGTGGAGCGCGTAGCAGTCGATGCCGCGCTCGACCACGGTCTCGGGCAGCGTGATGCCCTCGGTCGCAAGATGTTGCACCAGCGTCTCGGAGATCACGCCACCACACATGTTGCAGCCGGCGGGACCACTGACGTGGAAGTCGCGCGGTTCATAGATATCGACTGTGAGTCCGAGGCCCACTCGGGTCGCGGTCTGCAGCAGGAAGTAACTGAAGAACGAACCGGCCGGGCCGCCGCCGATCACGGCCACTCGCGATCCATTCTCCAGCCGAGGCGTATCGGGTGCTGGTGCGGAGCCGTCGGGAAACATGAACCCTCCCTTACGTCCGCATGCTGCGCGAGCGTCGTGCGGCATCGTGGGGCCCGGCGCGACGGAAGTCTGTGACCGCTATCACACTGCGAGACGAGAAGGCGCTTGGGGTCAGGTGCTTTCGATGACGCGGCGAATGCACGCGAACGCCCAGTCGATCTCGGTGCGGGTGATGACCAGCGGCGGCGCGATGCGGATGACGCGGTCGTGCGTCTCCTTGCACAGCACGCCCTGGTCCTTCAGGCGCTCGCAGTAGGGCCGCGCCGCGCTGTTCATCTCCAGGCCGATCCACAGGCCGATGCCGCGGACTTCCTTGAGGTCGGGACTGCGCAGCGTGCGCAGCCGCTCGAGGAAGTAAGCGCCCAGCTCCGCGGAGCGTTCGACCATCCTTTCTTCGACAAGCACGCGCAGCGCGGCGCGCGCGACGGCGCAGCCAAGCGGATTGCCGCCGAACGTGGAGCCGTGGTCGCCGGGATGGAAGACGCCGAGGATCTCCTTCGACGCCAGCACGGCCGACACGGGATAGAATCCGCCGGCAAGCGCCTTGCCGACGATGAGCAGGTCGGGCCGGATGCCCTCGTGCATGTAGGCGAAGAGCTTGCCGGTGCGGCCGAGGCCCGACTGGATCTCGTCGCACATCAGCAGCACGTTGTTTTCGCGGCAGAGGCGCGCCGCTTCCGCGAGAAAGCCGCGCGGCGGGATCAGGATGCCTGCCTCGCCCTGGATGGGCTCCACCAGGAACGCGCAGGTGTTCGGCGTGATGGCGGCGCGCAAAGCTTCGGCGTCACCGAACGGAATGACTCTGAAGCCGGGCGTGAATGGGCCGAAACCGTCGCGATACTGCTCGTCGGTCGAGAAGCTCACGATGGTCGTGGTGCGCCCGTGGAAGTTGTTCGCGCAGACGATGATCTCCGCCTGGCCGTCGGGGATGCCCTTCCCCTTGTATCCCCACTTGCGCGCGGCCTTGACCGCCGTTTCCACGGCTTCGGCGCCGGTGTTCATGGGCAGCGCCATGTCGAAACCGGTCAGCCGGTGCAGGTCTTCGTAGAGCAGGCCGAGCTGGTCGTTGCGGAAGGCGCGCGAGGTGAGCGTGACCTTGTGCGCCTGCTCGAGCATCGCCTCGAGGATGCGTGGATGGCAGTGCCCTTGGTTCACCGCGGAGTAGGCGGCGAGACAGTCGAGGTAGCGCTTGCCGTCGACGTCGTAGACCCAGACGCCCTCGGCGCGCGCTAGCACCACGTCGAGCGGCTTGTAGTTATGGGCGCCATAGCGATCTTCCAGGTCTATCAACTCGGCGGCTTGCAGGTGTTGTTCGAGGAGGGTCGTCATGATTCCTAATCCTTATCCAGAAGCATCGTTAGCAGCGCCATGCGCACGAACAGTCCATTGGCAGCCTGGCGGAAGTAGAACGCGCGCGGATCGCGGTCGACGGTCTTATCCAATTCTACCGTTCGGGGCAGGGGGTGCAGGATCATGGCCTCGCGCTTCATGCGGGAGAGCAGCCCGGAGTGCAGCGCGAAGCGCAGCAGGCCGCCGCGGTCGATGACGCGCTCCGGCCGGATGCGCGTCTGGTACACCACATCGACCTCGCCTACCACGCGCGGCAGGTCCTCGGTGAGCTCGTACCAGACATTGTGCCGCTCGAGGTATTGCAGGATGTCGTCACGCATCTGCATCTCGGGCGGCGCGACGAAGTAGAGCTTCACGCGGTCGAACTTCGCCAGCAGGTAGGCGAGCGAGCGGGCCGTGCGCCCCTTGTCGAGCTCGCCGATGAGCGCGACGCTCAGGCCGTGAAGCGGCCGCTCGCGGTAGATGGTGTAGAGGTCGAGCAGCGCCTGCGTGGGATGCTGGCCGCCCTGGCCGTCGCCGGCGTTGATGACGGGCACGGGCGAGACCTCGGAGGCGCGCTTGGCGCCGCCTTCCTCGTGGTGGCGGATCACGATGACGTCCGAATAATTGCCGATGATGCGGATGGAGTCCTCGACCTGCTCGCCGTCCATCTCCGAGGAGAAGCTGCGCGCGTGCTCGCTTGAGAGCACGCGGCCACCGAGCCGGTGCATCGCGGCTTCGAAGGAGAAGCGCGTGCGCGTGGAAGGCTCGTAGAACAGCGTCGCGAGGATGCGGTTCTGGTAATCCTGCGTGCCACCGCGCGCGACCAGGCGCTCCATGCCGGCCGAGCGGTGGAACAGCTCCATCAGCAGCGGCACGGTGAACTGCTGCGACTCGATGACGTGCTCCAGGCGGACGCGCGCCGCCGCCGGGGGGTTCAGCGTGGCTGTGCTCATGGCTCTGCTCCTGCGCTGATGAGTTCGCGGTGAACGACGTCGCGCACGCTGCCTTCCGGCTGGATGTGCGTGCCGGCGCGACCCGCCACGGCCTCCACCAGGTGCTCGTAGGACGTGATGATGACCTCGTGCCCGCCGGCCTTGAGGAAGCGCAGCGCCGACTCCACCTTCGGTCCCATGTTGCCGGGCGGGAAGTGGCCGTCGCGGTAGTGCCCCTCCATCTCGGCGACGGTGGCGCGCCGCAGCGGCTGCTGCGCCGGCTTCTTGTAGTCGAGGTACACGTAGTCGGTGTCGGTAGAGATGATGAACAGGTTCACCCCCAGCGCGGAGGCGAGCAGCGCCGAGGCGCGGTCCTTGTCGATGACGGCTTCGATGCCCGCGACGCCACCGTTGGAGCGCACCACCGGGATGCCGCCGCCGCCGCAGGCCACGACGAGCACGCCGCGCTCGACCAGATCGCGGATGACCTCGAGTTCCACGATCTCGACTGGCTCGGGCGAGGGCACGACGCGACGGTAGCCGCGGGCGGCGTCTTCCACGATCTGCCAGTCGAACTCGCGGCGGCGCGCTTCGGCGTCGGCGCGCGAGTAGAACGGCCCGATGGGCTTGGTCGGGTGGGACATGGCCGGGTCGTCGCGCGAGACCAGCGTCTGCGTCACGAGACTGACCACGGGTATCTGCTGGCCCACGGCGGCCAGCTCATGTCGTAGGGCCTGCGCCAGCACGTACCCGATCTCGCCCTGGGTGGCGGCGCCGCAGACGTCGAGCGTCTGCCCTGGGACCTGGTCGCAGGCGCGCTCGGAGCGCAAGAGCTGCGCGCCGACTTGCGGGCCATTGCCATGCGTGACCACCAGGCGCCAGCCATCGGCGACCAGGCCGGCGATGGCGCCGGCGGTGCGCCGCGCGTTGGCGACCTGCTCCGCGACCGTGCCCTTCTCACCCGCGCGGATGAGCGAGTTGCCGCCGACGGCGATGAGCGCGGTCTTCAC
Source organism: Terriglobales bacterium (assembly GCA_035457425.1). Taxonomy (NCBI): domain Bacteria; kingdom Pseudomonadati; phylum Acidobacteriota; class Terriglobia; order Terriglobales; species Terriglobales bacterium. The sequence goes on along the minus strand of DATIBR010000099.1, from coordinate 15,077 downwards.
TCAGCGCACCAGCTCTCCCGCGAACATGCGGCGGCGCGTGGTCTCGTGCGCCGCCACCGGCACGTCGCGCAGCAGGGTGAGCAGGATGGCCTTCTGCGCGTGCAGCCGGTTCTCCGCCTGCTGGAAGACGGCCGACTGCTCGCTGTCGATGACCTCGGCGGTCACCTCGTCGCCCCGGTGCGCGGGCAGGCAGTGCATGAAGATGGCTTCCCCCTTGGCGCGCCGCATGAGCTCGGCGTTGACCTGGTAGGGCAGGAACTGGGGACGCCTCTGCTCGGCCTCCGCCTCCTGCCCCATGCTGGTCCACACGTCGGTGTAGATGACGTCGGCATCCTTCGCCGCCCACTCCGGATTGTGCGTGAGCGTGATGTTGCCGCCGGTCTGCTCGGCGCGATGCAGCGCCCAGTCGACCGCGCCGGAATCGGGCTCGAAGGCGCGCGGCGTCGCGATCCAGACGTCCACCCCGAGCTGCGCGCCGGCGAACATGAGCGAGTGCGCGACGTTGTTGCCGTCGCCCACGTACGCGACCTTCAGCCCGGCGAGGTGCCCCTTCAGCTCGAACATGGTCAGGTAGTCAGCCATCGCCTGGCACGGGTGGCTGAAGTCCGAGAGCCCGTTGATGACCGGGATGCTCGCGAACTCCGCCAGCTTCTCCACGGTCTCGTGCGCGAAGGTGCGGATCATGACGCACTGCACCATGCGCTCCAGGTTCTTGGCCACGTCGTAGACCGTCTCGCGGCGGCCGAGGTTGATCTCGGCCGGCGAGAGGTAGACGGAGAAGCCGCCCAGCTGCTGGATGCCGACGTCGAACGAGACGCGCGTCCGCAGCGACGGCTTCTCGAAGATCATCGCCAGCGTCTTGCCGCTCAGGGTGTGCGCATAGGCCGACGGGTCGGCCTTGATGCAGCACGCCAGGTCGAGCAGCGCGTGGATCTCCTCAGAGGAATGGTCGCGGATGGAGACGAAATCCTTGTTCATGCGTAGTCGGCCTCCGACACCGACTGGTACCGCGCCGCGAAGTCGGCCAGAGCGTCGCGGAAGTTGAGGCCCAGGCGCGGCTCGACCTCGTAGGTCACGCGCAGCGCCGGCTTCTCGATGTGGATCACGCTCGCCAGGTCGATGGGCGTGGCGACCAGCACCAGGTCGCACGGGACGCGGTTGATGGTGGCTTCCAGTTCCGCGCGCTGCATCGGGCTGTACCCCATCGCCGGCAGCAGGTTCTGCAGGTGCGGGAACTTCTCGAAGGTGCGGCGGATGGAGCCTTCCGCGAACGGCCGCGGGTCCACGATCTCGGCCGCGCCGTAGAGCCTGGCCGCGACCACGCCGGCGCCGTAGGGCATCTCGCCGTGGGTGAGCGTCGGCCCGTCTTCCACCACCAACACGCGCTTCCCTTTCGCCAGCTCGGGGTCCGGCACGCTGACGTGGCAGGCCGTCTCGATCACCCGGGCCTTCGGGTTGTAGCGGTGGATGTTGTTGCGGACGGTCTCCAGATCGGGCAGCTTCGCGGTGTCGACCTTGTTGATCACAATCACCTGCGCGCGCAGCAGGTTCACCGAGCCCGGATAGTAGGTGAGCTCATGGCCGGCACGGTGCGGGTCCACGACGACCATCTCGAGGTCGGGCTGGTAGAAGGGCGTGTCGTTGTTGCCGCCGTCCCAGAGGATGACGTCGGCTTCCTTCTCGGCCTGGCGCAGGATGGCAGCGTAGTCCACGCCCGCGTACACCGTGGTGCCCTTCATGATGTGCGGCTCGTACTCTTCGCGCTCCTCGATGGTGCACTTGTTCTTTTCCAGGTCGGCGAGGGTGGCGAAGCGCTGCACCGCCTGCTCGGCGAGGTCGCCGTACGGCATGGGGTGGCGGATCACGACCGGCCGGAAACCGAGCTCGCGCAGCTCGGCGGCGACGGCGCGCGACACCGGGCTCTTGCCGCAGCCCGTCCGCACCGCGCACACCGAGACCACCGGCAGCGACGACTTGATCATGGTCTCTTCCGCGCTCAGCAGCCAGAAGTCGGCGCCTGCGGCGACCGCGCGCGCGGCCAGCAGCATCACCGCCTGGTTCGAGACGTCGCTGTAGGAGAAGACGACAGCGTCCACCCGCTCGTCGCGGATGATCTGCTCCATCTCGCTCTCGTCGCGGATCGCGATGCCCTGGGGGTAACGCTCGCCCGCCAGCTCCGGCGGGTAGGTGCGGCCGGCGATGTCGGGGATCTGCGTGGCGGTGAAGGCGACCACCTGGAACGCGGGGTCGTTGCGGAAGACGACGTTGAAGTTATGGAAGTCGCGGCCGGCTGCGCCGAGGATCAGTATCCGTTTCATGGCTATGAGGGCTCCGGGAGCAAGGATTGCCAACCGGATATCGTCGTCCCGGACGGGGGCCATTTCGGTGAGGCAGGTCACAGGCGGGGGTGAGGGGTGACGCGTGGCGCACATTCCCGCTAAGCGCTTGCAGGCGTGCGGGTTGGACTAGTCGCCGGTGGTCGCCTGGGCGGCCAGGCCGCTTTCCAGGTACTCGTAGATGGCAGGGTTGGTGCAGACCTCGAAGTACGGCCGGTCGGTCCAGTGCTTGAGCGAGAAGTCGCGGGCGTCGATGTGCGGCGTGCGCGCTTCGCGCACCACGATGCGCTGGAACGAGCCCGAGGGCAGCGGCACCAGCCCGCTGTAGAGCCGCACGATCTCCTCGCCGTAGAGCATGGGCAGCTTCAGCTCGTGCGGCTGGAGCGAGATCTCCTTCTTCAGCTTCTCGAAGGCGGACTGGTTGATGTTGACGCCGCCGATGTTGTAGCGCACGAGGAACTCTTCCGGCATGCCGCCGGTGTCTTCGTCGTCGACGCTCTGGAACGAATAGACGTTGAAGAGCGTGTCGCCCGCGGTCATGAACTTGCGCGCGCCCTTGGTGCAGGACGAGAGCCGGTCGCTCTCGTTGAGGGCCTTGGAGATCATGATGCGCGTGGAGCCGTCCATCAGGTACATGGGGGGCGAATCCTGGAAGCAGACGCCGATGCCGAGCTCGAGCGCCGGCAGGCCGGCGGCCAGCGACTTCTGGTTGTAGGCGTGGACGACTTCGACGATCTCCTTGGCCAGCACGCAGGCGCGGCCGACGCCGAAGCCGGGCTCGCCCTCGCGCTCGAACAGCGCCAGGATGACGGCATCGCCCTCGATGAACACCTTGGTCGCGCCGTGCTGCGCGACGAGCCGGTTCACCGGGTCGTAGAAGTTCAGGCTGAAATACGAAGCCGGGTTCTGCCCGCGCTCATAGAGCGTGCGGGTGAGGGTAGTGGAGTCGCGCACGTCGGCCTTGATGACGACGTGGTGGATCACCTTCTCCTCGGTCGGCTTCTGCTCGTCGGGCAGCAGGAAGTCGTAGAGCGTGTTGTTGATGGCCGAGAGCTCGCGCAGCTTGTCGTTGAGGATGACGTTGACGGCGTCCATCGCCGCCACCAGGCACTCCAGCCGGCGCAGGTCGCGGTGGTAGCGGATGAAATCGACCAGGAAGCGCCCCGCCATCTTGGCGCGGTCGTTGCCCTTGCAGGCCTCCACCTTCTTCACCGCGGCGTTCAGGTTGTCGGGCGAGATCTTGCCGTGCTCTTCCAGCAGCGTCTCCACACGCTTGCGCTCGGTGCGCGAGATGAGCGCGTTCTTGAGCTGCTGCGCGTTGATGGGCGGAGAGTACTGCCCCAGCAGCGGCACCGCTTCGTACGACGCGATGACGTGCTGCATCACGTTCTTCGACTCCAGCGCCTCGACCCAGAAGCCGACCAGCGCCTTCTGCGCCCTGCCCTTGTCGTCGGCCTCGTTCGGCGTCCCGCCCGCCATCAGTTCCTGCGCGTTCTCGGGCGAGTTCAGCACGGCGTCGAGCGTGTGCTCGCCCTCGCTCAGGTCCTTGATTAGGTCGAGCGACTTCAGGAACTCGATGGCGATCTCCTGCATCGTCTGGAAGCGGTCGGGATCGCGCTCGTAGTTGCCGAGCATGACGTAGTGCTCGGCGTTGAGGTAGTCGTCGCGCCCGTCTTCGGTGAAGATCAGCCGGTTGGTGAACAGGTCATAGCTGGCAGCCGCCGCCTCGCCGAACAGCGAACGGCGCATGCGCGCAAGCGTCTCTTTCTCGATCTCGCGCAGCGTCGCGAACATCTCCTGGCCCACGCGCCGCAGCACCGCTTTCTTCCCCACCTGGAAGCGCCAGAAGCGCTCGCGCATCTCCACGTGCTTGGGCGTGGTGTGGCGCAGGCCCTCGATGCTCTTCAGCTTGGCGCGGCACCGCTCCAGCACCTGGGTGTACTGCTGCAGGATCTCGTTGCGCAGGAACTTCACGCACGCCAGCCGCGCCAGCAGGTCGACCGAGACGTTCTCCTCCGACTTCGCCCGGTTCAGCGCCGCGATGTGCAGGTCGGCCAGCAGGCGCTTGAAGTCGCCGGCGTCGGGGGGCTTGGGGGGCGCTTTGGGGGCTCCGCCCGGCGTCCCGATCATCTTGTTGCTGGGGCGCGGCGCCTGCGGGGCGGCGAGCGGGTCTTCCGCCACCATGTCCTCGACCTGCCCGTGCTTGGCGACCAGCTTGCCGATGTGGAAGCGCGCCACCTCGCACATCTTCGGGCTCAGCCACACGTCGTGCCGGATGTTGTCGACCCCGAGCTGCAGGTCGCTCAACGTGAGCGCCGGCGTGTAGGTGGAGAGGCTCATCCGCCGCGCGTGGTCGGCGGGATTCCCGCGTTGGAGGAATGAAAATGCCACCCTGGGCTGCTCGCTCCTTGGCTAGTCCCCCGTGGAGTCCCGGCGCCCTAACACCGATGGTGCCCGCCAACCTCGCCTAGACCACGTCCACACGAACGGAACCGTGACGCCAAGGATGAGGGTCCGCGACGCATTCCACGCCTTACTTCGAGGGGAACTGCCTTGAATGTGGCCCGCAGCGTATCACGAGACCCGCTGATTCCCAAGGTTACGGAGGTTACCTTTTGGGAATAGGGGCGGGCATGATCCAGCGTGGCGGGCGGCGGGTCGCGGCGAGCGGCGAGCCGCGGCTCGACTGCGCCGCACGCCGCCAGCCGCGAGCGGCGGGCCTACTCGGGTGTGCCCTTGGCCGAGTTCTGTCGCGCCCGCTCGAACTCGTCACCCTTCTTCCACTCGACCTGGCCGGGCTGCTGCGCCGCCTTCCACCCCAGCACGAAGCCGAACTTCGCCAGCACCGCGTTGGCGGTGAAGTCGAACTCCTCGCGGAACTCGTCCGACGGCTTGTGGTAGTCCTTGGCGGTGTAGTCGTCGTACATCTTGTTGCCCCACTCTTCGCTCTTGCCGCGGTACTTGCGCCCAGCGCCCACCGAGAACGCCGGCACGCCGACGCGCGCCATGGAGAAGTGGTCCGAGCGGTAGTAGTGCCCGGCTTCCGGAGCGGCGTCGGGCATGATCTTCAGGCGGAACGCCTTCGCGGTCTGCTCGACCACCGGCGCGAACGAGGTGCGGTCGTAGCCGACCACCTCGAGCTGCTCGGGGTAGCCGTAGGGCTTCACGTCGTCGTAGTTCAGGTCGAGCTGGATGCTTTTCGCCGGCAGCGGCGGATGCTTGCCGAGGTACTCCGAGCCGAGCAGGCCCTGCTCCTCCGCCGTCACGGCGGCGAAGTAGATGGAGCGCTTCGGCCGGGGCGTGGCCTGCGACCAGGCGCGCGCCAGCTCCAGCACCATGGCGCAGCCGGTGGCGTTGTCGAGCGCGCCGTTGTAGATGTTGTCGCCCGGCTCGTTGGCGTGGACGCCGAAGTGGTCGTAGTGCGCGGTGTAGAAGATGGCCTGGTCCTTGAGCTTCGCGTCGGAACCCGGCAGCATCGCGACCACGTTGTTGGAAACGAACGACCGTACCTGGCTCACGATGTGCGCCTTGAGCGAGAGCGGCAGCGCGATGGGCCGAAAGTCGCGCTGCCTGGCGGCGGCCAGCAGCTGGTCGAGGTCATGCCCGGCGGCCGCCAGCGCCTTGCGCGCCACCTCCAGCTGGATCCACGACGCCGCCTTCAGCTTGGGCTCGCCCGGCTGGATGTGCAGGTACGACTTCTCGCCCGACCACGAGTTCTTGACCACGTCCCAGCCGTAGCTGGCCATCTCGGTCTTGTGGATGAGCAGCACGCCGACCGCGCCCTTGCGCGCCGCCTGCTCGTACTTGTAGGTCCAGCGGCCGTAGTAGGTGAGCGCTCGCCCGGTGAAGAACTTCGGGTCGTCGGACGGCGGCTCGTTGACGAACAGCATCAGCACCTTGCCCTTCACGTCGACATCCTTGAAGTCGTTCCACTGGTACTCGGGCGCGTCGATGCCGTAGCCGGCGAAGACGATGGGCGCGTCCACCTCGGCCACTTCGGTCTGGGTGAGGTTGGTGGTGATGTAGTCCGCGCCGAAGGTCAGCTCCATCGCCCCGCCAGCCTGCGGGACGATCGTGAACGTCGACTGCTTCGGGTCGGTCGTGACGCCGACCATCGGCACCTTCTGGAAGTACGTGCCGTTGTCGCCCGCGGGCTTCAGGCCGTAGAGCTCGAACTCGGCTGCCAGGTACCGCGCCGCCACGTCGCCGCCGCGCTGGCCGGTGCCGCGACCTTCCAGCAGGTCGTCGGAGAGGAACTTCACCTGGGCCTTGATGCGCTCAGCGTCGATGGAATGCATCGCCGCGGGGACGCCTGGGATGCCGGGCCCGGCGGCCTTCGTCTTTGCGGCTTTCGCGGATTGCGCCGCCGCCAACGTGGAAAGAAGGATGATCACTGCGACCAGCTTGCGCATGTCAGCTCCCCTGGTGCGTAAGAAACATTCCATTGTACTGGGTAGCAATAAGCAGTAAGCGATAAGCAATAAGCCTGCTGCACTGGCTTATCGCTTATCGCTGATTGCTGGTCGCTGATTGCTGGGCGTCGCCAACGGCGACGCTAGTTCTTCGACCCTCAACCGGCCTTGAAGTCGGGCACGTCCTCGCCGGGCTTGAATACCGGCTGCGGCGCCTTGCCCGCCAGCGCCGCCATCTTCGCATTGAGCTCCTCGATGTCCTTCTTGTACCAGCCCACGCTGGTCAGCTCGATGGCGCCGCCGCCGTCCGGCGAGATAAGGAAGACGGTCGGCACGTTGGTCAGGCCATAGGCGTTGGACACGGGATAGCGGCTGGTGTCGTCGAGCGCCACCGCAAAGGTGATGCCGTACTCCTTCAGGAACCCGGCGGTGTCGGCCTTCGAGTCCTGCGAGACGCCGACCATCTGCACCTTGCCGCCCGCGTTGGCGCGATGCAGCCGCTCGAGGTACGGGAACGTCATCTGGCAGATCGGGCAGCTGATCTTGAAGAACGCCAGCGCGACCGGGCCGTGCTTCAGCGCCTCGCCGAGGTCGAAGGTCTCCCCTGTCATCGTGGGCAGATTGACTGCGGGCGCCTTGGTTCCGGCTTCGAGCGTGGGCATCGGGCGATTCTCCGGTAGAGACGGCCTTCTGGCCGTCTCCGGGACGCCCAAAAGGGCGTGTCTACCATAGATTCTAGAGCATGCCCGCGCGTTTCAGGATCTTGCGCGTGAGACCGGTGAGCGGCAGCTCCGACAACCGCGAGATCTCCACCCACCTCCCTGCGCGCGACGGCTCTTCGAAGACGACGACCGTGTAGTCGGTGACGGTGATCGCATGCCGCAAGCGCATCAGTGCTGGTGCGCCATTTGCCGTGCAGGCCGGCAGCTCCCACATCCCCGGCATCAGGCTCGCGTTCGCATTCCGCTGGACCAGCCGCACCGAACCGTTGCGCCGCGCCAGCGCGTAGGCGACCTCTTGCTTGCGGCGCGGCCGGCTCGCGGCGCGCGGCAGCTCGCCGCGCGTCGCGCACGCCGCGGCGACGGGACAACGCCCGCACAGTGGCTTGTCCGGCAGGCAGACGGTCGCGCCCAGTTCCATCATCGCCTGGTTGAAATCTCCCGCGCGGCGCGGCGCGAGCAGCTCCTGCGCGCGCAGCCAGGTCTCGGCCGGCGGCAGTGCCCGGCCGGCCAGGCGCGCCAGCACGCGCTCCACGTTGCCGTCCACCACGGCGACCGGCTCGCCGAACGCAATGCTGGCAATCGCCGCCGCGGTGTACCGTCCCACGCCGGGGAGCCCGCGCAATCCTTTCGCGCTGCGCGGCATGTTCGCACCGTGCTCCCGCGCGACCACCTGCGCGGCGCGGTGCAGCAGGCGCGCGCGCCGGTAGTAGCCCAGCCCGCTCCACGCCGCCAGCACGTCGCGCTCGTTCGCGGCGGCCAGCGCGCGCAGCGTCGGAAAGCGCCGCAGGAAGTCGCGATAGTGGCCCAGCACCGCAGCGACGCGCGTCTGCTGCAGCATGACCTCCGACAGCCAGACGCGGTACGGGTCGCGCGTCCCGCGCCACGGCAGCGCGCGCGCGTGGCGGTCGTACCAGCGCAGCAGCCGGCGGCGGAAGTCAGCGAGGGCGAGCGGCACGCCGCGATTGTAGCCGGAAAAGAAAACGTCCGCCGCGGCGGACGCGGCGGACGCCTGTGAAAAGGTCCACCGCTACTGCGGATTCGCCTCCGCCGCGGGCTGTGCCGCCGCGGGCTTGGCTTCGGAGCCCTCCGCAGCGCTTGCCGGTTGTTCCTTGCCAGCCGCGGCAATGGCTTTCTCCAGCTCCTGACGCTGCCGCTGGATCAACTCCAGGTACTCGCGCTTGCCATCGATCGACGACTGGACGCTCGCGCTCTGCTCGCTGGTGCTCGGTTCCGCAAGCCTGGCCTCGAGCTCGCCGAGCTCTTGCTGCAGCTCCGCCTCTTTTTGCTTCAGCGCTTCCAGGTCCGCGGCAGCATTCGGGCCGAGAGCCGGTGTCTGGCTGGCCGCGGGCTGTTCGTCCGCCGGCTTTTCGCCGTCCTTGGCCGAGGCCTCGCCCGCGGGGGAGGCTTCCGACGCATCGGTCACCGAAGGTTCGAAGTCCGCGGGTCGCGAAGCGACCAGCTCATCCTCCGTGATGACGTGCTTCGCCTTCTTCTCGGGCGCAGGTTGTGTCTGCCCCCAAAGCAGGCTGCCAGCCAGCAGCAGGATCGCGGTGCCCAGCAATGACTTCATCACTCCTCCTTGCTCTCCAGACCAGCCTCAGTAGAACGACTCACGGAACGCCAACAGTGTGAAGTAGGCGTTCGAGATGCTGACGATGGACGAATCCAGGTCGTAGTGGAACTTGGCGCCGCCGCTCACGTCGATCGACTTGCCCAGGATGGCGCCGTAGAAATCACCGTTACCCGAGAGTGTGATCGCCGCATTCGGAGCATTCACCTGCATGAAGGTGGCTGCGCCGCCGTTGAGAGCGATCTTCGCCGTGCCCCCGTACATCACCTGGAAATCCTTGGGCACGCAGCCGGCGCACGTAAGGCTGCCGCCACCCATATCAAAGACCTTCGCCGGGCTGCTGATGCCGGTGCCGGCAAAGTTGAACACCACCGCGCCCGGAGGGCTGACGACGATGTTCGAGTTGCCGACGAACGTGAGGCTGTTCCAGTTGTAAGTCCCCGGAGCGAGGGTCAGGGTGGAACCGCCGGAGACCGTCACGTTGCCATAGGTGCCCGGCGTCAGCGACGTGTTGCTGTTGTAGACCTTGTTGGTCGTAGGCGGCAGCGGCGAGGGCGGTGGTGGCGTGGGCACGATTGGCGCCGTCGCGATGTTGGCGATGCAGTTGGTCGGCGCACCGGCGCCGCACACGGCATTGGTCGGATTCCCCACGAGTGGGGTCTGGCTCGTGTTCAGGGCAGCTGTGCCACAGGCACCCACGCCGGCAGGCAAGACGCTGCCGACCGAGCCACCGATCGCCGTGCCGCTGCCGATCACGGTCACAGTGCTGACCGCGCCCACGTCGCCGCCCGTGTTGTACACGTTCGTGCCGCCATAGGGCCCGGCCGAGGAGTAGTACGCGTCGGTGGTCGAGCCACCGCCGACGACCAGCGGACTCGGGCAGGTGTTGCCGGTGGCGAACATCCCATACTGGAACGGTTGCGTCGGCTGCAGCCCGACCTCGGCCTGCACCATGCGGCGCGCGCCTGTGGTCGTCACCGCCAGCACCGTGACCAGGAAGACCGGGTTCATGCTCGGGATCGTGTCGTTGCACTGCGCCGTACCGGCGGGAAGCACCTGCTCGTTCGCGGCGTTGAAGCACACCCCTGTCGCCGCGCCGGCGACGCTGCTGACCGGATAGTTCTGCTGCGAGCCGTTGAGCTTCAGCGCCACGCGCGCCCACTTCCAGGGCAGCGCGGCCGAGGTGCCGTTCCACGGCGCCGTGCTGGTCGCCGTCTGATACCACAGATTGCCATTCGGCAGCGTGGTGCACCGCACCGAGTAGTCGATGCTGTTCTGCGCCTGCAATCCCGGCAGGTTGTAGCCGTCGTGGCAGAGCTCGTCGTCGTAGTACTGGTTGTTGATGTCCCACGGCCGCACCGAGCCCGCCTGGTTGCCTTCGTTGAGGATGTACAGGATGGCCTGGTTGTTGCCGGTCGGAATGAACGTCAGCGGGCCGCGCGCCATTCCCGGGTCGTAGTTCTTGATGGCGGTCGGGATGGAGCCCGGGGTGATGAGCGGCCACAGGCTGTTCGGGCTCGCCTTCATCATGCGGGCGCGGACCTCTTCCAGCCCGGCGCGAGCGGCGAAGTACGCCACCTGCTGCCGCCGGAAGTTCGCGTTGATGCTGGTCTCCATGTTGGTCATGTACATCATGCCCAGCCCGATGGCCGAGAGCAGCAGCAGCGCCAGCAGCACCGTGATGAGCGCGATGCCGCGTTCCCCGTTGCGATGACCCGATGGATTGCGTTTCATTGCTTGCTCCTTATCCCCTACCTGCTAGTTCAGAACCGAGTTGATCTTGGCGCCTGAGACCAGCGTGATGAGCGGGTACTGCCCCGCGAACGTCGGCACGGTCGAGCGCACCTGCACCGTGATGTCGATGGACCGGATGTTGCCCAGGTCGTTGGGGTCGGTCACCGGAAGCCCCAGGACGTTGCCCGCCGAATCGCGCGCGGCAAAGATGTTGGTGTTCATCACGCCGGTCAATTCGGTGTAGTAGGTCGGCGCCGCCCCAGCCATCGCCAGCGCCTTGGGGATCACGCCGCGGCGCAACATGCAGGGCGTCGCCAGCGAGCAGGCGACCGCCGGGTTGCCGTTCGAGTCCACCAGTTGCAGGTAGACCTCGCTCACCTGGCCCGAGCCGTCGATGTCGCCCTCGAACTGCACCTCGGTCCCGCTCACGTACTCGATGCCGTTCTCCACCGGGAACATGGGGTGCCCGGCGCCGGCCAGCATGCCGTTGGCGATCTTGTCGGCCGTCGGCGGCGCGGCGGAGTCGAACAAGCGCCAGCCCGGGTAGCCGGCCTGGTGCAGGTCGAGCGAGATCTGGTCGAGGAACTGGCGCGCTTCCTGCGTCAGGTCCACGCGCGCGGTCTGGTCCATGTTGACCCGCTGCATGTCCACCAGTTCCTTCATCACGATCCCGATCACGACCGTCAGGATCACGATCACGATCATCATTTCCAGCAGCGAGAATCCGCGCTCGCGCTTGCGTTCCGTTCTCATGCTTCCTCCTACGGCCCACCGATGCCGCGCAGCGACACCGGAATGGTGAACGTGAGGCTCTCGTTCTGGTTGGGTTGCAGCTGGGTCGAGACCGTGATCAGCCGGGCCACCCCGGGCGTGACCGTCATGGAATTCCAGCGCACGTCGTAGCGCAGGTTGTTGCAGTCCACGTACTGCGCCTTGTAATTCGCCGGCACCGCCGCGTAGGTCTGCCCCAGGCGGTTGATGCTGCCGTAGGTGATGCTCGCCGGGTTGTTGTCGAGCAGCGCGCCGGCGCCGTTGGGCGCCGCCGCGTCCGCCACGCCCACGCTCCACACGTTCCCCGCGCAATCGGTCACGAACGTCGGGTTGGCGGAGTTGATGTGCTGCGACATCGCCGCTTCCAGGAACATCTTCGAGATCATCACCGAGCTGGTGTCGCGGATGTTGCGCGTGTTCGTCGCCGACGCGACGAAGAACAACTGCGCCAGCGCCCCCAGACCGACCGCCAGCACGAACATCGAGATCAGCAGTTCGACCAGCGTCATGCCGGCCTGCGGGTTGCGTGCCTTCCTGCGGAGCTTCATCATGAGTCGCCTCGCTTCCCTATGCCATCGCCCAGCCGCCGGTCGAGTACACCCAGCGCTGGATGCGGCCGGCCGGCGTCACCGTCACGGCCTGCCACGTGAGCTTGGTATTGTGTTGGTAGAAGACCCAGTACGCCACCGGCGCTCCCGGGTTCATCCAGTTGCTGCGCGAGTTGCAGATCGACCCGCCGACGATGCCGGCCGCGGCGCCCGCCGGCAGGCACGGAACACCCTCCGCGCTGAAGCTCACCGGACTCTGCGCGTTCATGCCGTCATACGGGTTCACCGCCGAACCGGGCAGGAAGAGATTGCGCAGCTGGCCCGTCATCGGCGCCGTGCCCACCGGGCGCGGCACGATCTCGCCCGGGAATCCCATCACCGGGTCGCACAGCCCCGTGCCGGCAGGCGGTGGGTTGTCACACGCCACCGCGGCGCCTCCGTTCCCCGATGTCCCATTCGCGTTCTGCGGGTACACGTCCACGTAGTACTGCACCGGGTTCGCCCCGATGTAATACACGGAGTAGAACCGCGCGTCGCGCACCGCGCGCATGCGCGCTTCCTGGATCATGCCCATCGCGTTGATCGCGGCCACGCGCAACCGGTAGTCGCGGATCACGTTGATGAAGTACGGGATCGCCATGCCCGCCACGACCAGGGCGATGGCGATCACCACCAGCAGCTCGATCAGTGTGAAGCCGCTTGCCCGCTTCTTCCTGCTTCTCATTGCATGACTCGCTTTCGCCGCCTGCTGCTTTGCGGTCGGTGCTGGTTCCAGGCCTGGGGGATGACTGCGTGCCTGCCGGGGGAGGAGTGGCAGCGATACTACTCCAAAAGCATCCTGAGTTCCACACCTGTATCGGCAAGGTAAATGCCTTAGGTGCATGGACTTGCGTGGATAAGGCCCGCGCGGAGGCAATGGCCCGGATGGGTAACCCGTAACTTTTTGTTACATCTTGGGAAGTTGTCGGAGTGATTCGGGAGGCAGTGCTTTACGGATTCGTCGCGGGGACATCGGCGTGCGCCACCGCGATCCATCCCCCCTTCACCTGCTGCCAGACCGTAAGCATGCGGAGCGGCGTGTTCGGAAGGGGCTGCCCCTTGTAGGTGCCGTGCATGACGATGGTGTAGGTCACCATCATGTCGCTGCCGTTGGGTTCGCTCTTCATCTCGCCGAGGGAGAAATCCTGCAGGTCGAGCTGGCGGAACAGCGCCATGGTCTCGGCGCGGTCGTGGCGGCCCTCGCTGTCGATGGCGACGAAGGTGGCGCCGAGGCGGCCTTCCACCTGCGGCCAGTTCTTGGCTTTCACCTCGTCCCAGAACAACTTCTCGTAGGCTTCTGGGCCGGTGGCCGTCTTCCAGGTCGGCGGCTGCTTCTCCTCCCAGCAGGAGGTGGTGAGCAGGCTGAGGCAGAGGACGACCGCCATCGACAAGACTCTCTTCATGGCGCGCGATTGTAAATCAGCCGGCGCCAACTGCTAACCACCAACTACTCGCCACCAAAAAGAAGGCTGCCCGCGTGGGCAGCCTGTACAGGGTTACACGAAGAAACTTAGTCGCCGGCGACCGGCTCCTCGACCTTCTCCTTCTTGGGAGCAGGCGCGATGAGGGTGTTGAGTGAGACGAACGCCTCGGGCTCCTTCTCGCCCAGGACGTGCTTGCGGTAGAGCTTCATCATCTCGGCGTTCTTGGGATCGATGCCGGCGGCCTTCGCGTCGCGGGCGCGGATCTTCTCCTCGCGCGCGGTCTTGGCGATCCCCAGGTCGTCGAGCGTGTGGTTGCGCTCGGCGTGCACGTGCTCCTCGTTCAGCTTGAGGGTGTGCGCGGCCGAATCCATGCCGACCTTCTTGCCGCCGGCGAAGATCTCGTGCCGCCCGTTCTCCTCGTACCACTTGGTGAGGGTGGCGGTCATGTGCATCTTCTCGATGATATTCCGCCAGCCCACGCCGGTGTTGTAGGCGCAGAAGCTGATCTCGCCCTCCTGCGTCGCGTACGGGATGATGCACTGCTCGGTGCGCCGGAAGTCGTAGTTCCACAGGTCCTGGAACCACATCCCGGCGATGAACAGGAAGTTCCAGCGGTCCTGGCGGCGGCGCTCGATATCCTCGAGCGTCCGCTCACCCTTGACCGAGCCGTACTTCTTGTCGGCGTTCTTGGTCGCGCCGAAGGTCTTGTCGAACTTCCGCATCAGGTCGATCAGCTTGAAGTGCCTGGGCGACTTGAACGGGTCGTAGTTGCGCATGAGCGCGAGCGCCATGCCCACGACCGAGAGGAAGCGGCCGCGGCCGGCATCGTTGACCTTCGCGATGTCCTTGGCCAGCTGGTCGCCATACAGGAACTCGGTGACCGGCTTGGCTTCCTTGGTCTCCTTGTCGATCATGATGGCCATGCCGACGCCGCAGTTCGGGTGGCAGCCGCAGGAGAGCTGTCCCCAGTCCGCGCTCGGCCCGTGGATCAGGTCGGCCCAGTCGCTGAAGGTGGACATGAAGGAGATGGGGAACCAGTCGCGCGCCGGCTCGCCCAGGCCGGTCTGCTTCTTCACGTCGTGCGCCAGGTGCGAGAGCGTGTAGCGCTGCGCCTGCCGGCGCTCGTCGGTGATCTCCTCGTCGCGGCCGGTGAACGAGACCGGCTGGAACGACAGGAAGCTGATCTTGCGCGGGTTATCGAGGGCGAACTGGATGATGCGCCCCACCTGCTCGTTGTTGATGCCGTTGACGATGGTGGTGACCGGGACGATGTCGACGCCGGAGGCCCACAGGTTCTCGATGGCGCGCAGCTTCACGTCGAACAGGTTGCCGACCGCGCGGTGCGAATTCGCGGCGTTGCCGATGCCGTCGAACTGCAGGTAGGCGATACGCATCCCCGCCTTCGCGGCCGCGTGCGCGAACGCCGGATCCTGCGCGAAGCGGATGCCGTTGGTCGCCGCCTGCACGCTGAAGTAGCCGACCTGCCGCGCGTAGGCCACCGCCTCGAGGAAGTGCGGCGAG
>DATIBR010000098.1 GCA_035457425.1 Terriglobales bacterium | reverse complement strand
ACGCCTCGACGTCGAGCTCGCCGCCCGACGCCGGCGAGCCCTGGAACTTGCGCAGGTTGAGCGAGGCCAGGTTGCACGCCGAGTCGTCGAGGAACATGTACTCGGAGCACGGGTTCGACGCGTTGATGCGCGCGGTGTTCTTCGAGGTGTGCCAGCGATTGATCGTCGTATCGAATTGCAGGCCCGGATCGCCGCAGGTCCAGGTGGCCTCGGAGATCTTGCGCATGATGTCGCGGGCCTTGAAGGTGTCGACGACGCGGCCGTCGCGGACGGCCTTGGTGGAGAAGTCGCCGTCGCGCTCGACGGCGAGCATGAACTCGTCGGTCACGCGGACCGAGTTGTTGGCGTTCTGGAAGAAGATGGAGGAGTAGGCCTCGGAGTCGGGCGAGGAGCCGTCGTAGCCGTTCTGGATGAGGGTCCAGGCCTTGGCTTCCTCCTTGGCCTTGCACTCGATGAAGTCGATGATGTCGGGATGGTCGACGTTGAGGATGACCATCTTGGCGGCGCGGCGGGTCTTGCCGCCGCTCTTGATGACGCCGGCGAAGGCGTCGAAGCCCTTCATGAAGCTGAGCGGGCCGGAGGCGGTGCCGCCGCCGGAGAGCGCCTCGTTGGACGAGCGCAGCGGCGAGAGGTTCGAGCCGGTGCCGGAGCCCCACTTGAAGAGCATGCCCTCGGTCTTGGCGAGGGTGAGGATGGAGTCGAGCGAATCCTGCACGGAGTTGATGAAGCAGGCGGAGCACTGCGGGCGGGTGTACCCGGTCACGCCGAACTGGACCTTGCCCTGCTCCATGTTCCAGTGCCAGTTGGCGGCGTCGGAATCGGGCTCGATGCGCTCGCAGCCGACGTTGAACCACACGGGCGAGTTGAAGGCCATCTTCTGGTTGACGAGCAGGTGCGCGAGCTCGTCGTGGAAGGTGGCGGCGTCGTCGGGCGAGCGGAAGTAGCCGGACTTGAAGCCCCAGTCGCGGATGGTCTCGGCGACGCGCTGGATGAGCTGGCGGACGCCGGTCTCGCGCTCGCCGGTGCCGAGCTTGCCGTGGAGATATTTCGACGCCACGATGTTGGTGGCGGTCATCGACCAGTCCTTGGGGACCTCGACGTCGCGCTGCTCGAAGATGGTGTTGCCGGAGGCGTCGGAGATGTTGGCGGTGCGCAGCTCCCACTCGACCTCGTCGTAGGGCGAGACGCCGGGCTTGGTGAAGAAGCGCTTGAACTGGAGTCCGGGGGCCTTGCGGGTGGACTTGGGCTGGGGGTGCTGCGCGACTTCGCTGGTCGTCTGAGTCGTATTCGTCGTCACTTCGGCCATCTTCTTCTCTCCGATATTCGATTCACAACGGCGCGCGCGGTCGCGCGCCCACCTGTTCTTTCGCTAGAAGCCGGCGGGGAACGCGGGCGCGGGCGGCCGCTCCTCGGTCTTCACGCCGTGGGTCGGGTTGTCGGCGGCCGTCGCGCTCGGCACGAAGCCGGTGGCGACCTCGGCCGAGGCCGAGATCCACTGCTTGAGCTGCGCGGCGATGGCGTCGCGCTGCGCCGCGTCGGAGACGACGGCGTAGCGCACGAAACAGCGGCCGCTGAGCAGGCGATCACGCAGCGCGCTGGTCGCCGCAAACAGGCTGCTGAGCGTGCGGGCCAGGTCCTCGGCCGCGGCCACTTCCAGCACCGCCAACATGCGCTTGCCGTGGGCGGCCACGTCCATCACTTCCTCGGCGAGGGCGAAGACGCCCGGCTGCTGCGGCGCCAGCAGCAGGTTGAAGCTGGATTCGCAACGCGACCAGCGCGACCACTCGAGACGGACTGCATCACTTGCCATGCGCTGTTTTCTCCTTCCCGGAGAGTTTTTGAGGGAAAGAAACCCTGACCCGCGCGCGGCGCGCAGGTGCGGGAAGTCATTCCCTGTTGTCCGTTACCCCCGAGGTCGGCGGCGAGAGCCGCGGACCGGATGGAGTAGCCACCGCAAAACAGCTTCGAAAGAACCCCTCTTTCGGTCACCTCTGCCGGAAGAGGTACAGCACGTGAGACGGGAAGTTACTCCCGTATGTTGGGGCTGTCAAGGCCAAACCACTACCTATTGTATCACCCGCGCCAACAGTGATGATTCTCTTGATTCCTGGTCCGAGGGCCGACTGATTTCCACAATGGCTGGAGCGCGGGGCCGGCAGGTGCAAGCACTGTAGGCGGCACTCCTCGCGGAATCAATCACCCAAGAACGGTGCAAGTCTGTGCATGAGAGTGGATAAGAGGAAAAGAGGGACATATCCGGGGATCGCCGGGAGCGCGCGGGACTCCGGTGATCGGGTCGCCTTAGCGAGAATGGCGGCCGGGAGGCGAATAGTACTAAGACAAATGATTGCCGCGGGGACCCGCGAAACACGCGGCTTTCGGCGATAGCATCGGCATCTCGCAGGAGCGGATCTGGTTCCAACAGACTGTCCCCTCCCCCAGGAGTCCCCCAATGGGCCCCGCTCGCCGGATCGTTCTTCCTGTCCTCGCTCTCCTTCTTTTTGCGGCGGCGACACGCGCGCAGACACCTGACCAGGTCGGGCAATGGTCGGGCGTGATGACGTGGCCGACGCAGAATGCCGGCTGGGTGCCGACGCACGCCATGCTGCTGACCAACGGCAAAGTGCTGTACGCCGGCTCGTACGGGGACGGCCTGACACCGCACCTTTTCGACCCGGCGACGAACGGCGTGACGCTGGCGGCGCAGCCCGGCTTCAACATCTTCTGCATGGGACACACGCACCTGGCCGACGGCCGGGTGTTCACGGCGGGCGGGCACATCGACGACTACCAAGGCTACGCGCACGCCACGATCTACAACGGCGACACGAACACCTGGACGCGGACGCCGGACATGAACGCGGGGCGGTGGTATCCGACGACCACGACGCTGGCGAACGGCGACGTGCTGGTGGTCTCGGGGACGATCCACGGGCCGGCGTGCTGCCAGGCGTACAACGACACGCCGCAGGTCTATCAGGCGGGGACGAACTCCTGGCGCACGCTCGCGAGCGCGGTCTATCACCTGCAGCTCTACCCGTTCATGTTCCTGGCGCCGAACGGGAAGGTGTTCATGGCGGGGTGGAGCCCGAAGACGCGCTACCTCGACACCGGCGGCACGGGCGCCTGGACGGACGTCGCGACCAGCATCCACGGCTGGCGGAACTACGGCTCGGCGGTGATGTACGACGCCGGCAAGGTGATGCTGATCGGCGGCGACGGCGACGGCTCGCGCACCGTCACAGCGACGACCGAGAAGATCGACCTGAACGCGGCGACGCCGGCCTGGACGGCGACCGCGTCGATGCACTACGCGCGGCGGCAGCACAACGCGACGCTGCTGCCCGACGGCACCATCCTGGTGACGGGCGGCTCGAGCGCGCAGGGGTTCGACGTGGCCTCGGGCGCGGTGTATCCGGCCGAGATCTACAACCCGGCGACCAACACGTGGACGGTGGTGGCGAGCCTCTCGCGCTACCGCGGCTACCACTCGTTCGCCCTCCTGCTGCCGGATGGGCGCGTGCTCTCGGCGGGCGGGCAGGTCAACCGCTCGGGCGGAGCGAACGGGGCGAACGCCGAGATCTACTCCCCGCCCTACTTGTTCAAAGGCGCGCGGCCGGTGATCACGTCGGCGCCGGCGAGCGTGGCGTACGGGCAGACGGCGCTGGTCGGGACGTCGAGCGCGATCGCCAAGGTCACCTGGCTCCGGCTGGGAGCGGTGACGCACGCGTTCAACCAGGAGCAGCGCTTCCTGAAGCTGAACTTCGCGCCCGCGACCGGCGGGGTGAACGTGACATTCCCGTCGAGCGCGAACCTGAGCCCGCCGGGCTACTACATGCTGTTCCTGCTCAATAGTGCGGGCGTGCCGTCGGTGGCGAAGATCATCCGGATCGGCGGCAGCGCGCCGCCTCCGCCGCCGCCAACGGGCACGGGCGCGATCGCCGGCAAGATCACCAACATCTCGACCGGCGGCGCGGTGAGCGGAGCGACGGTCAGCTACTCCGGCGGGTCGACCACCTCCGACAGCTCCGGCAACTACAAGCTCAGCAACGTCCCGGCAGGGACGATCGCGGTCACGGTGAAGCGGACGGGGTACCTGGACCGCACGGTGAACGTGAGCGTGACCTCGGGGGCGACGGCCACGGCGAACGTCGCGATCGCGACGGCGGGCAAGCTCGCCGGCAAGGTGACGAACACCAGCGGCGGGGCGATCAGCGGCGTGACCGTGAAGCTCACCGGCGGGAAGATCTCGACCACGGTCACGCTCACGACGAGCTCGACGGGAGACTATTCGAGCCCATGGATCGCGGTGGGAAGCTACACCGTGACGTTCTCGAAGACCGGGCTCACCACGCAATCGAAGAGCGCGACGGTGAACACGGGCGCGACCACGACCGTGAAGGCGACGATGCAATGAGGGACGCGATGAAGAGACAAGGCGTTGGGGCAACGATGCTCGCGCTGGCGCTGGCGGCGCCGGCGTTGGCGGGCAGCTACCGGGTGCAGGAGCTGAAGCTGGCGGAGGGCGCGAGCGTCTCGCCGCACGCGGTGAACGCGCACGGCGCGGTCGCCGGCGGCGTGGGCCAGGCCCATGGCGGCGACGTCGCGATGTTCACGGGCGCGGGCCCGGAAGCGGTCGCGGCGGTCGGCCGGGCTCCGGCGAGCGACTACGCCGAGGCGATGGCGATCAACGACCAGGGGCAGGTCGCCGGGAACATGAACGGCGCGACGGCGCTGACCGCATTCGTGTGGGACCGCGCGCGCGGGCTGCGCACGCTGGCTCCGCTCGCGGGCGACACGGGCAGCGCGGCCGCCGGGATCAACCGCTCGGGCTGGGTGGTCGGGACGTCGATGGGCGCGCAGGGGATCCGTGCCGTGGTCTGGAAGTCGGGGACGGCTGAGTCGTTGGGCGCGGTGCCGGGGGCGGCGATCAGCTCCGCGATCGCGATCAATGACAGCGGTCAGATCGCCGGCTGGGCGGAGATCGGCGGCGTGAAGCACGCGGTATTGTGGTCGGCGGCCGGCGAGGCGCAGGATCTCGGCACGCTCGCGGGCGAGAACACCGAAGCGGTCGCCATCAACGCCCAGGGCGAGATCGCGGGGCTGGCGGAGAAGAACGGCGAGCCCCACGCCTTCCGGTGGAGCGCCGCGCACGGCTTCCAGGAGCTGGGAACGCTGGCGGGCGGCTCGCACAGCCAGGCATCGGGGATCAACGGCGCCGGGCAGATCGTCGGCAGCTCGGGCAGCAAGCTCGGGTTGCGCGCGTTCGTGTGGACGGGCGCGGCGATGGTGGACCTGAACACGCTCGTCCCGAACGACGCGAACCTGGTGCTGATGTCGGCGGTGGCGATCAACGACCGCGGCCAGATCCTGGCGCTCGGAAGCAGGAACCACGACCTGGCGAACGACCGCGCAACGAAGCTGGACCAGCATGCGCACGCGGGCGCGACGCGGGCGTTCCTGCTGACGCCGCAATAGGAAAGCGCCGGCGAGTCGCCGGCGCCTACCTGGCATTTTCCTGTCTACAGCGCGGGCGCGGGATACTGCGGCAGCTTCTCCTTGGCCTCGGTCGAGCTCTTGACCACGAGCTCGCCGAACAGCAGCGAGGGCGCGACGTAGCTGGCAGGCAGGTTCGCGGGGTTGTTGGTGACGAGCGGGTCGTTGCCGACGCCGACGATGTCGTTGCGCAGCGTGCGGGTGTCGAGCTCGTCGAGGACGCCGCCGCGCACCAGCTCTTCCCTGCCGTCCTTGGCGTAGACGCGATAGAGCAGCCGCGGCGTCTCCAGGCCGCCCATGGTCTCGACGTAGTAGCAGTACTCGAGGCCGCGTTCCTTGCACATCGCGACCAGCTTCTGCTTGAGCGCCGCGGGCGCCTCGGCCTTGGAGCTGCTGAGGATGAAGTTCATGGGCGCGGGATTCACGCTGGGCCCGAGGTTGCGCGCGTGGCCGTTGGAGGCGAGGAAGTCCTTCACCGGCCGGCGCGACGTGAGGTAGGCCTGCAGGATGCCCTTGTCGACCAGGGTGACCGGGCGCGCCTTCACGCCTTCGTCGTCGTACTTGGTGAAGCCGACGAGCGGCTGGCCGGCGTAGGTCTCGATGGTCGGATCGTCGACGATGGTGACGCTGTCGGGCAGGATGCGCGCGCGGAAGCTCTCGCCGTAGGGGCCGACGACGCGGCCGGTCTTGCCGGGCGGCGGGCGGGTGGCGATCAGGTTCTTGGCGATGAGGCCTTCGACCACGCTGGCGGCGGCGTCATTGGAGAACAGCACCGGCCCGCGGTATTCGGAGGCGACGGGGGGCGCGGCGCGCAGGGCCTTGAGCGTCGCGATGAGCTTGCCGGCCTCGGCCTTGAGCTTGTCGGCGTTGGGCAGGGCTTCCGGCGAGCGGGTCTCGAGGCTGTAGGTGCGGCGGAGGCGCATGCCGTCGGGCGCTTGCGTCTCGGCGTGCACGATGACGCTGTCGCCCACCTGCGCGAGCCGCATCACCGTGCCCTCGGTGTTCACGAGGTAGTAGTTGTTCACCGAGAGGCGCACGCTGCCGGCCAGGACCTGGAGCTCGGGGTCGGTGCGGTAGAGCGCGGTGGCGGCGTCGAGCGCACGCTCGAGCCGCTCGGTGTCGGCCGGAATGGCGATGCGCGGCTCGAAGTACTGGACGGGCGTCTCCTTCGAGAGCGAGGGGACGTCGTCGGTGGATTCGAACTCCTTCGCCATCGACTCCTTGGCGGAAAGCATCTGGAGCGCGTTCTTGTAGGCGCGGTCGGTGGCGAGCCAGAGGGTGCGGCGGAGCGCGGTCTCGTCGTCGTCGATGGCGAGGATGTCGTACTCGCCCATGCCGAAGCCGAGGTCGCTATCGTTGGCGTAGTCGCCCACGCGGACGATGACGGTGATGAAGCGCTGGCGGCTGCGCAGCTTGTTGAGCGGCGCGCCCAGGCTGGAGTCGTAACCGAAATTGTCGGCGTCGTTGACGATGTACTGGACGAAGTAAGGCTTCTGCTGGCCGGCGAGCTGGAGCTGCTGCGAGCGCTTGAGCTCGGCGCGCAGCGCGTTGAGCAGCGGGTCGTCGGTCGGGATGGGTTGCTGCGCGGGCGCGAGCGCGGCGAGCGAGAGCAGCGCGAGAATGAGCGTGAGAATGCGGTTCATCGCGCACCTCCCGTCTTCTTCGCGGGTTCGATGGGCGCGGGCAGGATGGGCGGGCGCTCGTGCGACTGCGCCTTGCGCTGCGTCTCGAACTCCGAGAACAGCATGGCGGGCGCGACGGCGGAGACGGGCACGCTGCCGCTCTCGGCGCCGCAGATGCCGTTGAACACGTGCTGCTGGTCGCCGGCCGCGAGGATGTGCGAGAAGGCGGCGAGCGGCGTGCCGACCAGGTCGACGCCGCGCACCAGCTCGTCCGGCCGGCCGTCGGGATAGACGCGCCACACCATGATGGGCAGCACCTGGAAGGCCTGCGGGAGCTGCCGCGTGGTGAGCGTGAACCCGCCCTGGATGTCGTCGAAGTACAGGCCGTAAGGCTTGTTCTGCTTCTTGATCTCCGCGATGAGCTGCTTGCGCAGCTCGGCTTCCGACATGGACTTCTTCGCGGTGACGATGAGGTTGCCCTGGCGTCCGACGGGGACCTTGCCGGTCTCGGCGCGGCCGTGGCCGTTGGAGCTCTCGAAGCCTTTCACCGGCATGCGCGAGAGCAGGAAGTTGCGCAGGACGCCGTCTTCGATCAGGTGCACGGCCTTGGCGGGCATGCCCTCGTCGTCGAAGGCGTAGGTGCCGGAGAGCTCGGTCGAGCCGAAGGCTTTGCGCGTGGGGTCGTCGACGATGCTGAGGAAGTTCGGCAGCACGGCCTGGTTGATCTTCTTGGTGAAGGTCTGGCCTTCGTCGTCGCCGCGCTGGCGCTGGCCTTCGAGGCGGTGGCCGAGGACTTCGTGGGTGAGCACAGCGGCGGCGCGCCCGGAGAGCAGCGCGGGCCCGCTGTAGGGCTCGGCGATGGGCGCGGCCTTCAGCGCTTTCAGGTCGCCGACCATGGTGGCGATCTTCTGCGTGAGCTCGGCGTCGGCCGGGAGCTTGCTCGGGTCGGAGGCCTGGAAGCTCTCCATGCGCATCAGGTCCATGCCGTCGGGCGCCTTCACGGTGGCGTAGAGGAAGAGGCGCGAGATGCGCGAGGGCGTGACCAGGCGCGTGCCTTCGGTGGAGACGAAGTAGCGATCCTCATCCTCGACCACCAGGAAGACGCCGGAGTTCTCGATCTCGGTGCGGTCGCGGAACTGCTGCGCGAGGCGGCGGATGCGCTGCTTCCACGCTTCGTGGTCGATGGGTGTGAGCGGCGCGGCCTCGACGTGGGTCTGGGGCGTCTCCTTGGAGAAGTCGGGCGAGTCGTCTTCCTCTTCGGCGCGGACGTCGGCGCGCGTCTTGGTGCGCAGGAAGGCGGTCATGGCCTGGCGGTAGCCGCGGTTGGTGAGGTCCCAGAAGGTGCGCTGGATGGCGGCGTGGTCGTCGGAGAGCGGGATGGAGCCGGAGACGATGGCGGACTCGCGGTTCTCGTTGTGCGTGTTGTCGAGCGTGGCGGAGCCGACGCGCGTGATGACGTCGGCGCGGCGCGTGTGGTTCTGCACCGCGGTCGCGATGGCCCCCTGGCTCGCCGCGATGATGGTGTTGTTCGCGTCGGCGACGGTGTAGCTGATGTAGTAGGGCGCCGGATTCGCCTTCGCCAGCTCCTGGTGCGCGCGGTCGAGCTCGCGCTGCATGTCGGCGAGCAGCGTGGGCTGCGGCTCGCTGGGGGCGGTGGCGGCGGTGGCGAACGAGACGAAGACCGCGAACAGCAGCAGGCAGAGGGAACGACGGAGGCAGGACATAAACGGTAGTCGAGTGTAATCTCTGGTCACGGACGGCTGCAAATCCACCTTCATAGACACCGGATGTCCCTAGAACGCACCTACCGCGGGCGGCTTGCACCTTCGCCCACCGGATTTCTGCACCTCGGGCACGCGCGGACGTTCTGGATCGCGGCGGAGCGGGCGCGCCAGGCGGCCGGCGTGCTCGTCCTCAGGAACGAGGACCTGGATCCGCAGCGGTCGAAGCCGGAGTACGTCACGGCGATGTACGAGGACCTGCGCTGGCTGGGGCTGGAGTGGCAGGAGGGTCCGGAACTCGCGGCGCAGCCGGGCGGAGGTCCGTTCGGGCCGTACTCGCAGAGCGATCGGCGGTCGTTCTACCGGGACGCGTGGCGGAAGCTGCGGGATGCGGGCGCGATCTATCCGTGCACGTGCTCGCGCAAAGACCTGGCGCAGGCGGCGCAGGCGCCCCACGACGACGCCGACGAACTGCCGTATCCGGGAACGTGCCGGGAGAGACCTTGGCGGCTTGAGGATTTTCCCGAGCCGTCCGCCGTCAGCCATCCGCCGTCAGGGAAACCGGTCTCGTGGCGGTTCCGCGTGCCGGACGGCGAGCGCGTCCGGTTCGACGATGCGCTCGCGGGTCCGCAGGCGTACGTGGCCGGCCGCGACTTCGGCGACTTCCTGGTCTGGCGGCGCGACGACGTCCCGGCGTATCAGCTGGCGTGCGTCGCCGACGACGCCGCCATGCGCATCACCGAGGTGGTCCGTGGCGCCGACCTGCTGAAGAGCACCGCGCGGCAGCTTCTTCTATATAAGGCGCTCGGGCTCGAACCGCCCGCGTGGGCGCACGCCGCGCTCGTGACCGACGAGCACGGCGTCCGCCTCGCAAAACGCCACGACGCGCTCAGCCTGCGGGCACTGCGCGCGGCCGGAAAGACTCCCGCCCAGGTGCGAGAGATGTTTCCCAGGGGTATGTGACATACGTCACTTTTTGGGAGGTTCGGGCGTCTGTAGGATAGGTCCTTCCGATGCTCCGCAGCCGCCCAAGCCGTCTGGTCACGACCGGTCTGCTGGTCGGCCTGTTCGCCTGGAACGCGCCGGCGATGGCGGTGCCCGCGCTCATCCAGTGGACGAAGAGCTGCGCGGAGCCAAGGCCGGTGCCGGCGCACCCCGCGACGCCGGCGCCCGCCGCGCACCAGCACCACGCCGGGATGCGCCACGAGAGGGCGATGCCGGTGGCGGCGCCGGTGCAGAGGAACGTGCAGGACTGCTTCCAGCAGCACACCTGCTGCAGCTTCAACCGCGAGCCGGGAAAGAAGAGCGAGGCGGTGAGCCTGGCGGATGCGCAGGCGGCGGCGCGGCCCGCGCCGGCCGTGGTCGCGCGGGAGCGCGAGGGCGTGGCGAGCGCGGAGGCGCGGCCGCCCATCCGCGCGGTCTTCGACCTGAAGTCCGACATGCGGATCTAGAACGCGCTTCCCTGCGCCGCCGTGCGGCCCGCGGGCCGCGAGAGCCCAATGAGTTCACGAGAAGAATGGAGAAGATTGTCATGCGAAAGATGTTTGCGATGTTCCTGATGCTGGTGCTGGGGACGGCGATGTCGTTCGCCCAGACGGCGGCGGCGCCGGCGAAAGACGCGCCCAAGGCCGACGACCACAAGATGGCGTGCTGCCACAAGGGCGCCGACGGCAAGATGGCCGATTGCTGCAAGGATTGTCCCAAGGACAAAGACGGCAAGATGGCCTGCATGAAAGACGGCAAGTGCACCGCCGATTGCCCGATGATGAAAGACGGCAAGATGGCGTGCATGAAGGACGGCAAGTGCGCCGGCGGCGATTGCCCGATGAAGGACGGCAAGATGGCGTGCATGAAAGACGGCAAGTGCACCGACGACTGCCCGATGATGAAGAAGGACAACAAGTCGACGGCGTCGGCCGAGCACAAGGGCTGCTGCGGCGGCGACAAGTGCGCAGCCGGACACATGCACGAAGGCAAATAAGCACTCTGTTCAGTCCGACCGGCCTCGCGCAGAGCGGGGCCGGTTTTTTGTGCGATCAGCGTCGCTCGATCGTGAGAAGCATTGTCATCCTGAGCCGCCCGCGGCGGCGAAGGATCTATGCATCACCGCGAATGCATAGGTCCTTCGGCGTCCGCCGCGGCGGACGCCTCAGGATGACAGTCGTTCCTCACGACGAGTTCGTCGTTGGTTCTGCTAGAGTGCTGGCCGTCCAGACGGAGGCGAGCATGAAGCGCGCGGTCATCTTCTTTTCCCTTCTTCTTCTTTCGATTGCCGCGGCGGCGCAGACGGAGCAGGCCGCCAAGGTCGACACGTCGGCGACGGTGATCCGCTGCGGGGCGCTGTACGACGGCAAGAGCGAGCAGCTCATCCGGGACGCGGTGATCACGGTAAGCGGCGAGCGCATGGTCAGCGTGCGCACTGACAAGCGACCGGGGAAAGGTCCGGCAATCGACCTTTCGAACTACACCTGCCTGCCCGGCCTGATCGACACGCACACGCACGTCCTCTTGCAGGGCGACATCACCGCGGCCGACTACGACGAGCAGTTGCTGAAGCAGTCGCGCGAGTACCGCACCATCCTGGCGACGCAGGCGGCGCGCAAGGCGCTGGAGTACGGCTTCACCACCATCCGCGACCTCGAGACGGAAGGCGCGATGTACGCCGACGTCGCGCTGCGCAACGCCATCCACAACGGCGTCATCCCCGGGCCGCGGATGAAAGTGGCGACGCGCGCGCTCGACGTCACGGGCGCCTACCCGCTGGTCGGGTATTCGCCGGACGTGACGGTGCCGCACGGCGTGCAGGTCGTCGACGGTCCCGACGAAGCGCGCAAGGCGGTGCGCGAGCAGATCAGCTACGGCGCCGACTGGATCAAGGTGTATTCGGACCGCAGCTACTACCTGGAAGGCGGCGTGCTGAAGGACGTGCCGACGTTCACGCTCGAGGAGCTGAAGGCGATCGTGGACGAGGCGCACCGGCAGCGGCGGCCGGTGGCCTCGCACGCGATGGCGCTCCACGGCGTGCACAACTCGGTGGAGGCGGGCGTGGATTCCATCGAGCACGGCGCCTACATCTCCGACGAAGACATGAAGACGATGGTCGCGAAGGGCATCTGGTACGTGCCGACCATCTACGTGGCCGAGTACGTGGCGCGGGGGCGCGCGGCCGCGGGCGCCAAGATCTGGGTGGACATGGTCCCCATCCACGCCGACACCTTCCGCCGCGCGGTGGCTGCGGGCGTGAAGATCGGCTTCGGCACCGACGCCGGCGGCTTCGACTGGAACATCAACCCGGCCGTCGAGTTCCCGCTGATGGTGAAGTACGGCATGACGCCGGCGCAGGCGCTGAAGTCGGCGACCAGCGGCGCGGCCGAGCTGCTGCGCATGCAGAACGAGGTCGGGACGCTCGAAGCCGGCAAGTACGCCGACATCGTGGCGGTCCCGGGCGACCCGCTGCAGGACGTGACCGTGCTCCAGAAGGTGGCGTTCGTGATGAAGGGCGGCAAGGTCTACAAGGACACGACGAAGTAGCAGCCGGACTTGCGGCGGAGGTCTATAATCCGCCGCATCTACTCTGGCCCAAACTGTGCAAGGAGCGCGACGATGAAAAAGGCGGCGTTCGTACTCATCTGTTTATTGCTGGCAGCGATCATGGCGGCGGCGCAGAGCTTCCGCGGCGACATCAACGGGGTGGTGACGGATTCGACCGGCGCATCGGTCTCGGGCGCCGAGGTCACGGCGACGCAGGAAGGCACCGGCCTGGAGCGCAAGGTCCAGACCGACGACGACGGCAACTACACCTTGCCGGAGCTGCCGCTGGGCGATTACACGGTCACCATCACCAAGCAGGGGTTCAAGACGCAGACCACCAAGGGTGTGAAGGTGGCGGTAGGACTGGCGCCGCGCGTGAACGCGCAGCTGT
This sequence comes from Terriglobales bacterium, assembly GCA_035457425.1. Taxonomy (NCBI): domain Bacteria; kingdom Pseudomonadati; phylum Acidobacteriota; class Terriglobia; order Terriglobales; species Terriglobales bacterium. The sequence goes on along the minus strand of DATIBR010000098.1, from coordinate 273 downwards.
CGCCCGGCGAAGTGAAGGAGGCGATCGAGGTCACAGCGGAAGCGCCGCTGGTCGAGACCACCTCCAACGTGATGGGCGGAACGATCAGCGAGCAGCAGATGAAAGAGCTGCCCATCAACGGGCGCGACTACATCAAGACGCTCTACATGGTGAGCGGCTCGACCGGCGACCCCAGCGGCGTCACCGACTCTCCCGGCTCCTTCGGGCTGTTCTCCATCAACGGCAACCGCGGCCGCTCGAACAACTACCTGCTCGACGGCACCGACATGAACG